>RHAS01000013.1 GCA_010028615.1 Actinomycetota bacterium | reverse complement strand
CGCCAAAGGATATTCATTCCAGATTGAGATGGCTTATCGGACTCTGCTATCTGGCGGACGGGTAGTCGAAGTCCCAATCACATTCATTGAACGTAAAATAGGAAACTCAAAGATGAGTAAGGCAATAGTTTCGGAAGCGCTTTTGCTGATCACCAAATTTGGTTTCCGCCGACTTTTTGGAAGAACTAACTAGCGTTCTTCTTTCGCCGTTGCTTCAAATCGGCTAGGGCTTCCTGGAGAATCACTTCAAGTTCATCTCGGCTGCGGCGCTCTAATAGAAGATCGAAGTGAGTTCGAGCTACTTTCTCTACAACCTCTGCTTCGGTATCAGCTACATAGCCATCGCGCTTTGCCAACTGACCACATTTCTTACATTCCCAAACATCAGGTGTCTCAACTTCTGCTGCAAAGATTAGTTCGCTAACGTGCTGATTCTGGCAAGTATAGGAAATTGTTTGTCTGGGGGAGAGGGTAACACCGTCAATAGACTCAGAGCTTGAACTTCCTAGTCTGGAGCCTCTTACTGGTTCTGAATTCATGATTTTTCCTAACTGCTCGGGTAACAAAGTAAACCCTAGGAAAGTGAATTTTCTTCCGGTTCTTAGGTTTTTCCCAGTATTTGACCAGCCAATTCTGTGTTATCAGTCACGATGCCGTTGGCACCGCGTTTGACCAATCTCTTTATAGATTTTTCATCGTTGATCGTCCAGAAATGCATCAGGGTTCCAGTCAACTGAACTTTGCGAATAAAACGGTTGGTGTCGAATCGGATTCCATACATCGAAGCTGGAACTTGCAGTGCGCCAACGCCAATAAGTAACTTTTCGATCTTTAGCCCAAACAAGGCGCGGAACCTAACTTTTAGAACCAGCGAAGCGCTGGCCGAGGTGGCTACCGGCTTCGAAAATAGTGCCAAGGCTTTTTGTCGGGTGGTCTCGCTAAAACTTGAAATCAAAACCCTTTGGTGAGCTTTTGCAGATTCAATAGCTCGAACAGTCGGATTTATGGCCAATGGATCTTTGATGTCCAAGTTGAATTTCAATTTTGGAAACGTTTCCAATGCTTCAACCAAGGTCGTAGGTGTTCCACCTTCTTTGAATTTTAGGTTCCTAAACTCTTTTAGTGTCAGAGAGCTTACCCGCTCGGCACTTCCGGTTAGTCGCCTTAGATCTTCATCATGGAATAAAACTGCATGCCCATCACTGGTGCAGCGAATATCCGTTTCAATGTATTCAGCTCCGAAATCAACCGCGTGTCGAAAAGATTCAATTGTGTTTTCACTCGGGGGACTAAAGCCACGGTGAGATAGGAGTGCTACGCCATTGCAAGAAAAATAAGGATGATCTTGCATCAACTACCTTTCGTAAGGCGGCGGTAGGCTAGGGGGAGTGAATACTTGGTCAAGACCTAAACTAAAACCTATTGCCAGACTAGTGCTAGGTCTTTACATATTTGGACTTGGCCTAGCCATGATGATTCATTCTGGACTTGGGGTAGCACCTTGGGATGTGTTAGGCCAGGGAATCCAAAACCAAACGGGCTGGAGCTTTGGCGTTGCCACAACCATCATCAGCGCAGTTGTGCTTTTGCTTTGGATCCCGATCAAACAAAAACCAGGTATTGGCACTTTGGTAAATGCAATTTCGATCGGTCCCTTTGCAGATTTGTCTAGGCCACTTATGCCAGAGGTTCTAGGCTTCTGGGCGAACCTAGTTCTCATGCTTCTGGGGCTTGTTATTGTTGCTGTTGGTTCTGGACTTTACCTGTCCGCTGGATTGGGTGGCGGACCTAGAGATGGCTTCATGGTTGGACTGACCCGAGTAACGGGAATCCCATTCTGGTTGATCAGAACAGGTTGTGAGACTCTCGTACTGGTTGCAGGATGGTTTCTAGGTGGAACGGTTGGTCTTGGAACGGCCTTATTTGCCATTGGGATTGGCTACCTTTCCCAGATTTCCATGAGAATATTTGGATTTGACCCTAAAAAAGACCACATGAACCAAAAAATAGCAAATGACTGAAAAACTCCATGTCAAGCACAGAGAAACTGCACGTGTTCTGCTGTACAGCCCTAAAAGAACCTTTTTGCTCTTGAAAACACATTTTGACCCAGAAGTAGGCCTACCACCTCGTTGGCTAACTCCTGGTGGTGGAATTGATCAAGGCGAGACAGTAAAAATTGCTGCGGTTAGGGAACTAGCGGAAGAAACCGGTATGCTGCTCAGGGAAACGGATTTAGAGTTTCCGGTATTGGTAACTAGTGGCCGCTGGGATTGGGCTGACGGCAAAAGCTTTCATACCTACACAGACACGATTTTTGAGTTACAAGTTGAAGAATTTGAACCAAATACATCTGGATTTACTCAAGACGAATACAGAGATGTCTTGGAATACCGTTGGTGGTCACTAGAAGATCTTTTAGCTAGCAATGAGCCATTAGGGCCACACCAGCTAAGGAAGTACATCCAGGAACGATTCCAATAACTCCGATAATGAACATTATGTCAAGTAATGTTTTTCTGGTACTGGAGGCTTCTAGCTGTTGCTCTCCTCTACCCACCGCTCGACCAGATCGTATGCAGCTCCGGATGACAAAGAATTTGCAGCGGCTTTGTAGCTGGTGGACATAGAAGTCCCGAAATCAAAGTTCTGAATACTGTTAGCCTCTGCGAGCTGGAAGGCAGCCATCGCCACAGCCGCATTGAGTGCCACAATCTGGAATATAGGATGTTTCTCCCCCAGATTTCCTCTGAAAAGCTCCATCGCGATCCTGGAGTTTTCAGCGGAGTCCCCACCTATGAGATCGCTGATTTCAGCCTTTTTGAGGCCAATTTCTTCGGGATCGAAAGCCAATGAAAGCAAAGCTCCGTCTTTTACCAGGTTGACATAACTACTGGTCGTCGTAGTTAGTTCGTCTAGCCCATCTTGGCCCCTGAAAACTATCGCTGTGCGGTTTCGGACGGCAATTTGGTCAGCAATTTTGCCCAAAATCTCTGGATTAGCAACACCGAGAGCCGTCGCTTTAGGTTGAACTGGATTGACCAGCGGGCCTAGAAAGTTGAAAGTTGTTGGGACTCCTAGTTGCTTTCGAATTGGGGCAACATGTTTGAGTGCTGGATGAAATAGCGGTGCGAAGAAAAACCCAATGCCTAAATTATCGAAGATCTCCGCAATTCTGGCTGGCGTAAGGTCTAGGCGAATACCGAGCGCTTCTAGAAATTCGGATGAGCCGGTTTTACCCGAGGCAGATCTGGAACCATGTTTTAGAACTGGGGTGCCAGAAGCGGCTGCAACTATGGCAGCCATACTTGAAACGTTGACTGTGCCGAGCTGATCTCCCCCAGTTCCAACAATATCGACCGCCTCTTGAGAGACAGGTATCGGCACCGCATTAGCGAGCATGACATCGACGAAACCAGTCAACTCATCAGTGCTCTCCCCCTTAGCTTTTAGAGCCAACAAGAAGCTTCCAACGATATCTGGATCAGAAGTGCCGGACATCATGGCTTCCATCGCCCAGGACGCCTCAGCTTTACTAAGGTCTGTTTTAGCCTCTAGCTTTGACAACAAATCTTGCCAAGTTGGCGAAGGGTTCATCTCTAAAGTTTAGCGATTTTAGAATCAAAAATTCTCCAAAATTCCGCACCACAGCGCGGTTTAAGCCCATTTATAACGATTTGAACAGGTAGGATTAAGCCATGTCTTCCGCTTCTACAACACACAGCCAAATCCATCGGCCGAGCCCAACCTCAGTTGGGACAATTGTGTGGCTGGGAAGCGAAGTCATGTTCTTTGCGGCCCTATTTGCCATGTATTTCAGCCTGAGAGCCAACTCCCCCGAGATTTGGGCTCATGACACCGCAATCCTGAACTTCCCGTTTGCGCTAATCAACACCTTGATCTTGGTTGCCTCATCTTTCACCGCTCAATTCGGTGTTTTTGCTGCAGAGCGACTTCAACCTAGAGCCACCGGTAAGTCTCCGCTCAAGTGGGGCATGGTCGAGTGGTTCATCCTCAGTTACGTTCTCGGTGCAATCTTCGTTTCGGGCCAGGTCTGGGAGTATGCCATGTTGATTAGCGAAGGAGTTTCGTTATCAAGCAATTCCTACGGCTCAGCTTTTTACATGACTACTGGTTTCCACGCACTCCACGTGACCGGCGGTTTAGTTGCATTCCTTCTGGTAATCGGAAAGACCTTCGCAGCTAAGCGATTCGGTCACAAAGAAGCTACCAGTGCGATAGTTGTCTCCTACTACTGGCACTTCGTGGATGTGGTTTGGATCCAAGAGGATGTTGAATACGGCCAAAAACTTTTCTTATCTAACTGCGCTTCATGTCACGGTAAGAATGCCGAAGGCACAGCCAATGGTCCAAGTTTGATTGGTGTTGGTGCCGCTTCAGTTGACTTCCAAGTTTCAACCGGTCGTATGCCAGGTGCAGCAAGCGGTCCGCAGCTTCAAGTTAAGCCAGTTCAGTTCACTGAAGAAGAAATTCATGCAATGGCCGCCTATGTCGCCTCTCTTGGTGCAGGTCCAAGCATTCCCGATGAAGCTTATTTGCAGGCCAACGGTAACCCGACTAAAGGTGGAGAACTATTTCGTATTAACTGCGCCATGTGTCACAACGCAGCTGGCGCTGGTGGAGCTCTAACTGAAGGTAAGTATGCTCCGAGCCTTGATAAATCCTCACCAAAGGTTATTTTCGAAGCTATGGTAACTGGCCCACAGAACATGCCCGTTTTCAATGATGCAAACATCTCGCCCGAAGAGAAAAACGATATCATCACCTACCTGGTCTACTTACGGAACAGCGCTTCAGTTGGCGGAGAAGAACTTGGTGGACTAGGCCCTGTAGTTGAAGGTTTGGTTTCTTGGTTCGGATTACTAGGAATCATAATTGCAATCACCATCTGGCTTGGCGCAAAGTCGAATTAGAAGAGAAAGAAAAAATTGAGCGAGCAGTCAAAGGATATTGAGAGATCTCAAAACTCTGGTTTAGCAGTTATCAAACCAGATGCAGTTCGCGATCCTGGAATTGAACCGCACCGCGTTCGCATGACGGACAAGAGCCCTAAGCACGCCAAGAACGCTGCTCGCCAGGTAGCTTTGCTATTTGCCCTTTCTATGCTTGGAAGCGCATTTGCACTCTGGGCATACTTCGCTTTCCCGCTTACTGAAGATCTAAATACAGTTCGTCAAAACACTCTGTACCTTGGCGTCGGTATAACTCTTGGTTTGCTCGGTATCGGTATCGGTGCAATCCACTGGGCAAAGACATTGATGCCCGACCACGAAGTCGCAGAGGACAGGCACGTGCTAGCTTCCTCTGAAGATAAGAGAGCTGCTGCGATTGAGATCATCAATCTGGCTAATAAGGAATCTGGCTTTACCAGAAGAAAACTTATTCGCCGGACACTTTATGGAGCGCTAGCACTTTTCCCACTTCCAGGCCTAATCATCTTTGGTGACTTGGGGCCAAATCCAGGTAATTCTTTGCGTCACACCATTTGGAAAAAGGGAACGAGGCTTGCTAGAGATCCTTACGGAACTCCAATCAAAGCATCAGATGTGACTATCGGTTCGGTTTATCACGTGGTACCTGAAGGACTAGTTCCTGGAACTGAGCACTATCTGGAGGAAAAGGCGAAAGCCGCGGTTCTTTTGGTGAGAGTCGAACCAGACAAGTTAATCGAAACCGAGGAGCGTAAATCTTGGTCCTACCAAGGTATCGTTGCTTACTCCAAGATCTGCACCCACGTCGGTTGTCCTGTTGCTCTATATGAACAGCACACCCACCATCTGCTCTGCCCATGCCACCAGTCAACCTTCGATTTAGTTGACGGCTGCAAAGTTGTCTTTGGTCCAGCTGCTCGCCCGCTTCCCCAACTTCCTATTTATGTTGACGAAGAGGGTTATCTAAGAGCACAAAGTGATTTCAACGAACCAGTTGGTCCATCTTTCTGGGATAGGAGCGTGAAGAGTTGAGTAACAGCGCAAACACTCAAAAGAAAAACAGTTTCCTAGCAGGGACAGCTAACTACGTTGACGAGCGCTTAGGTGTCGCCGGTGTTCTAAAGGAGTTTGGTCGAAAGATATTTCCTGACCACTGGTCCTTTATGCTTGGTGAAGTAGCTCTCTACTCTTTCTTGGTTCTGCTGCTGTCCGGAACGTTCTTAACATTCTTCTTCCAACCATCTATGACTGAAGTTGTTTACGATGGCGTGTACGCACCTCTAAAGGGTGCCCACATGTCCATCGCTTACGCATCGAGCCTGGACATCACCTTCGAAGTTCGCGGTGGGTTGCTTATGCGCCAAGTGCACCACTGGTCAGCGCTACTATTTGTTGCTGCAGCTGGACTACATATGCTTCGCGTGTTCTTCACCGGTGCTTTCCGTAAGCCACGTGAAATGAACTGGGTTGTTGGTTTTGTATTGTTCATCCTGGGTATGGGTGCCGGATTTACCGGCTACTCACTTCCAGATGACCTTCTATCTGGTAACGGATTGAGAATCATCGATGGAATGATCAAAGGCATACCTTTCATCGGAATTTGGATTTCATCTTTCCTCTTCGGCGGAGAATTCCCTGGAACTGAAATTGTGGCAAGGCTGTATAGCCTTCACATCATGCTAATTCCAGCATTGATTCTTGTCTTCCTAGCAATTCACCTAGTGATGCTGGTCGTTCACAAACACACCCACTACTCGGGTGCTGGTAAGAAAGACACCAACGTTGTTGGTTACCCGCTAATGCCTGTTTACGTTGCCAAAGCTGGTGGATTCTTCTTCATAGTCTTCGGTGTCATAATGCTTATCTCCACCTTCTTTACAATCAACCCGATTTGGAACTACGGCGGTTACGACCCCTCCCCTGTTTCTGCGGGTACTCAGCCGGACTGGTACATCGGTTGGTTAGATGGAGCTTTACGCCTTGCGCCTACCGGTATGGAGTTTATGATCGGCGGTTACACCGTCTCGATGAACATCTTGCTGCCGTTAGCCGTCAGCTTGATTTTCTTGGCTCTAGTTGCAATCTATCCGTTTATTGAGAACTGGATTACCGGAGACAAGAGAGAGCACCACGTTCTAGATCGCCCTAGAAACGCTCCTGTTCGAACTGCAATTGGAGCAGCTGGAGTAATGTTCTACGCGATACTCTGGGCTGGAGCGAGCACCGACTTGATTGCCACCCAGTTCAAGATGTCATTGAACCAGGTGCTGACAGCGATGCAAATCTCGCTGATTGTCTTGCCTATTGTGTCTTTCATCGTAACCAAGCGCATCTGTTTGTCGCTGCAGCGCAAAGACCGTGAGATTGCTATTCATGGTCGAGAGACTGGTCGTATAGTCAGATTGCCTCACGGCGAATACATCGAGGTGCACGAGCCTTTGAACGACTATGAGCTATACAAGTTGGTCGACTACAAGGACTACCAGCCAACGCTTGCAAGACCAAATGCAAAGGGCAAGATTACCGTTGGGGCCAGGATCAGAGCTTCGCTATCCAAGTTCTACTTCAAGGACAGGGTCTCCCCTGCTAGTCAGAGCGAAATAGAAGCGGCAAGACACCATGCTGAAGAGATTGAACATGAAGTTCAAAAGGCGATCGAAGCAGCCAAGTAGTTTTCGGATCTGTTGACTGGGTAACAGCAACTAGTTTTTAGTGAGCGTGCTGCCCTCTGGAGTGTTCGAAGACGAAACCAATTAGCGCGATAAGCGCAAGAGGGAAACCGATTGCGAACAGCCACCAGCCAACCGCGAGCGAAGTGAAACAAATCGCAGAACCAATGCCAAGGGCAAATGGCCACCAAGACCAAGGTGCGTAGAAACCAACTTCAGCTTCTCCATCTTCAATGTTTGCTTCTGGTAAATCTTCGGGTCCGGTGAAGTTACGAGCAGCCTTACCGAAGTAAAAAGCAATAAAACCAGAGAGAAATACCAGCATCCCAATTGCGGCGGTACCAATAACCTCAATATGCTTGTTATCTTCGGGTGAAGCAATCCATGACCAATAGCCATAAGCCACAGCGACAATCAGGTAGAAGAATGTCAGCAGGATAAAGATGTTGGTATTAGTCTTCACAAACTATCCTTTTACTTTTTGATTACTGGATGCTTTAGCAAAACGCAGGAGATTCACTTCTGATTCGCGGAATTGAAGTGAAGTTGTGGCGTGGGAAAGGTGAAGCTGTTGCCCACTCAAGCGACCTTCCATAGCCCCAAGGATCATTCATTTCTACTCTCACACCCTTGCGGTAGGTAACCCAAACATTCCAGAGGAAAGGAATCATTGATAATCCGAGAAGAATGGAACCTATAGAAGAAATTTGGTTGAATTCGGTAAAGCCATCGCTGGTCAAATAAGTCGCGTAGCGACGTGGCATACCCATAACACCTAGCCAGTGCTGGATTAGGAAGGTTAGGTGGAAACCAAAGAATAGAGTCCAGAAGTGAATTTTACCCAGGCGCTCATTTAGCATCTTGCCTGTCATCTTTGGCCACCAGAAGTAGAAGCCGGCAAACATTGCAAAGACTACGGTTCCGAAGACTACGTAGTGGAAGTGCGCTACGACAAAGTATGAATCACTCAAGTGGAAATCGAGTGCAGGAGATGCCAGGATGACACCGGTTAGACCGCCGAAAATAAATGTGGTTAGAAAGCCCAAGCTAAAAAGCATCGGGGTCTCGAAGGTTACCGACCCTCGCCACATCGTTCCAATCCAGTTAAATATTTTCACACCGGTAGGAACTGCAATCAGCATCGTGGTGAAAGCGAAGAATGGAAGCAAAACCGATCCAGTGACATACATGTGGTGAGCCCAAACCGTCATCGACAAAGCTGCAATAGCGATGGTCGCGTATACAAGTGTTCGGTAACCGAAAATCGGCTTACGGCTGAACACTGGGAAGATTTCGGAGACGATACCGAAAAACGGTAAAGCGAGAATATAAACCTCAGGGTGCCCAAAGAACCAGAACAGATGCTGCCAAAGCATCGGTCCACCATTGGCAGGATCAAAGATGTGAGCACCAAAGCGTCGATCTGCTCCTAAACCAAATAGTGCTGCAGCTAGTGGCGGGAAGCACATGATCACCAATATCGAGGTAACCAAAGTATTCCAAGTAAAAATCGGCATGCGGAACATATTAACACCACCCATGATGGTTCCAAAACCGCTAAGCGCTAATCCGAAGACCCAAAGGTCGCCACCTAGTCCCGGCGAGAATGTTGTATTCGATAACGGAGCGTAGGCAAACCAACCGAAGGAAGCCGCGCCTTGTGGGGTAAAGAACCCGGCAACTGCAATAAACGAACCGAAGAAGTAGAACCAGTAAGCAATTGCGTTCAATCGAGGGAAAGCAACATCTGGCGCACCAATCTGAATTGGCATGATCACGTTTGCGAAACCAGCAAAAAGCGGTGTAGCGAACATCAAGAGCATGATTGTGCCGTGCATGGTAAACAGCTGGTTATATTGCTCTTTTGTCTCAACAATCGTCAAATTTGGCATGGCTAATTGAGCGCGAATAATCAAAGCCATGACACCGGCAATCATGAAGTAAATTACCGAGGTGACTAGGTAGAGATATCCGATTTTTTTGTGATCGGTTGTGGTCAACCAGTCAACAACTATTCGACCTTTAGACTTTTTCGCCGTGGTAATCATGATCAGTCTCTATTCTCTGGGTCATCACCGGGAAGGTTGTTGTTGCGGTTGAAATTAGGGTCATCTGGGTTCGCGGAGAGCTGCCCTGTATTACCCATCTGAGCTAACTTTTCCATTTGAGCATCGTAATCCTCTTGGGATACAACTTTGACGTTGAAAAGCATCATCGAGTGGAATTCACCACAAAGCTCGGCACATTTGCCTTTGTATTCACCAATCACTTGAGGAGTGAAATACATCTTGTTTACAAAACCTGGAAAGACGTCCTTCTTATAGAGGAAATCAATTACCCAGAAAGAGTGAATAACATCTCTTGATACGAGATCGATTTCAATGGTCTTATTCACCGGAAGATAGAGCGTGGGTAGATCTGCTTCTTTGTCATCGCCTTGAAGCTGAATACCAGTCTCATAAACATTGTTATTGGTGTAATTGAAATCCCATGACCACTGCTTGCCAATAGCTTCGATGCGGTAATCGCTATCGACTTTCTTTTCGATGGCGTTCATATCCACAGTTGTTTGGACAAAGAAACCAACTACCAAGATGAATGGAACTACTGTAAACAGGGTTTCAATTGGCATGTTGTAGCGAAGCTGCGGCGGGATTTCTCTGTCCCCTTTGCGGCGTCGATAAACAATAATTGCCCAGAACATTAGTCCCCACGCGATTATTCCAACGATATATAGAACTATCCAAGAACCGTTCCACAGTTGCACAATACGTTCGGTGTGGTTAGTTACACCGGTAACGCCTGGCAGAAAACCTCTCGAAAGTTCCTGCGTCGTGCAGCCAGACAAACCAGCCAGCAACAGGGCAAAAATAGGCAGAATGGCCCATCTTGAAAGCTTTTTCTGAGGCAAAACCGATCCTTCGATGTTGATTCGTTATGTTCCTAGTCTAATCTCTCGAGGGCTTTAGAACTGCCATAAACACCAATAAACAAGCGGAATTTAAGCAAAATTGCCCACCAAAGAGGTGGGCAACTTGGATGATTATGGTCTAGCTAAAAGACGATCCGCAGGCACAAGTTCCTTGGCTGTTTGGATTGTCGATTTCAAAAGATCTCTTCTGGAAAGTATCGACGAAATCGAAAGTCGCGCCGTGGACATAAGGTGCGGTCATGCTATCCACAACCACTTCTACCCCACCGAAATCTCTAATTAGGTCATCTTCGCGAAGTTCAGGAGTTAGCACGAAAGGTAGATATTGGAATCCCGCGCAGCCACCAACTTTGATTTCAACTCGCAAACGCAACTTTTGGCCGGGTTCAAGATCAGAAACATCAGCGCCTTCGATGTGGCGAAGTAGCTCCGCTTTCGCTGCCTCAGTGATTTCTAGGCCGTGGGTCAAAGTATCAGACATAATGTTCTCCGTTCGTCTCTATTCTAACTAATTCGATTCCAATTCGTTGCAGGAGATTAGAAACACTGCTTCGGCAACCATGGCGTTCTTGAGACCAGCCAGATGGATTGACTCATTTGGACTATGGGCCCTTGAATCCGAGTCCTCTACTCCAGTAACCAGAATCTGGGCGTCAGGGAAAACTTCGGTTAGATCCGCTATGAATGGAATAGACCCACCGATTCCGATCTCTACGGCAGGATTACCAAAAGCTGAGGACAGGCTGCTAAGTGCCAGTTTTGATGCCCAACCTGAACTATCTGCCAAAAATGCCTTTCCAGTTTCGTATTCACCAAACGAGATTTCCGCCCCAAAAGGAGTATTGGCTATCAGATGCTTCCTGAGCA
>RHAS01000120.1 GCA_010028615.1 Actinomycetota bacterium | reverse complement strand
AAAGAGCGTTCCAACGATTCCACCAACCAGGTGAATTCCTACAACGTCAAGTGAGTCATCGAAACCCCAGGCAAATTTGAGGTCAATCGCAAGTGCACAAAGAGCTCCAGAGATAAGGCCGAGTAACATACCCCAAACCGGGTCAACTGCAGCACATGCCGGCGTGATTGCGACAAGTCCTGCAACCGCACCCGAACCGGCACCGATCGAAGTTGCTTTGCCGTGCCTAATCTTCTCGACGATAATCCAACCGAGCATCGCTGCTGCAGGAGCTGCCATGGTGTTTATGAATGCGATACTTGCTATTCCATCAGCGGCCAACTCGCTTCCGGCATTGAAACCAAACCAACCAAACCAAAGCAAGGCCACCCCAAGTAGTGTTAACGGCACATTGTGTGGTTGAGTGATCCCCTTGCTGAAGCCGAATCTCTTTCCAAGAACTAATGCAAGTGCTAGACCAGCAGCGCCTGCGTTGATGTGGACTGCTGTACCTCCGGCGAAATCGATAACGCCTAGTTGAATTAGCCAGCCAGCGTCACTTCTGTCAGGATTCGAACCGAAATTAAACACCCAGTTCGCCACCGGGAAGTAGACAATCGTCGCCCAAATTCCCGCGAATACCATCCAAGCTCCAAACTTAGCTCGGTCGGCTATAGCGCCTGCAATCAAGGCAACTGTGATGATTGCAAATGTTGCTTGGAAAGCAACAAAGGCAAGCCCTGGATAAGAAGTCTCTACCGGTGCAAGAGCAGCAGCAGTTTCGGAGCTCAAGCCTAAAGACGAAGTATCAATTCCAAACCAACCAGAAATGCCAAAATAAGTGTCGCTTGATGATTTGGCGAAACTGATGGCATAACCGAATAACACCCAGAGCACACCTACTAACGCGAGTGATCCCCAGCAAAGCATCATCATGCTCACTACACTCTTCGCCTTGACCATCCCTCCGTAGAAAAAAGCCAAGCCAGGGGTCATCAGTAGAACGAGCCCTGCTGAAATCAATACGAATGCGGTATTACCCTGGTCCATGTTTCCTCCAATATTTGTTATTGGTGAAACTCTGGACTAACTGTGTTTCCTGAACTAACAGTTAATGTTTCGGGTTTGTAAAAGATTTAGCTCAGTGGCCTTGAACACATAGCAGCCATGCGAGAAAGAGCTCTCCTGTATTTCTTTTGATATGCCCCTTGCAGATGATCTTCTCTGAATATCAGTCGTATGTTTTCTCCGCTGAATCGCATTGCTATACCGGCCTCGTAACAGCGGTCTATGAAACTAACTAGTCGAACACCTTCGAATTGGTCGTTTATGGTCCTCACGTCAGAGATGAAAATAACATCAAACTGCTCTGCTAGTTTGGTGAATTTAGATTGGTGGAGGTTCCCTAGAAAGCCAAGAAGATCTGCCAGACTGCTCAATATAAGTCGCCTTGACGAAGAGTTACCAAGAACTTCAAGGTCGGTCGGATCTGTCTCGTTGAAATCGAGATCCAGCCCCCTGTGGCGGTAGTCTTCGCCATCTATTCGTACTATGTCGAACCGTCCAGCAACAGATTGAATCTCTCTTTGGAAAACGTCAGCGGCGAATCTACCCTCGCCTAAGGCGTTTGGTGGTGTATTTGAAGTAGCGGCAAAACAGACTCCCTTGTTGGCAAGTTCTTTTAGGAAGCGAGACATGACCATAGTGTCGCCTGGGTCATCCAGTTCGAACTCATCGATGCATAGAAGTTCATACCTGGAGAATTGCTTGACTGCTTCAGCAAATCCCAGATAGCCGATTGCGCTGGTTACGCCAAGAAAGGGCGAAAATAGTTTCTTCCGAGCTGAGTTATGGTACACAGAAGCCAATAAGTGAGTTTTTCCGACACCAAAGCCACCATCTAGGTAGACACCAGAGGAAACCTTCCTCTTTTGATTAGTTTCGACCACGAATTCTATACAGCGGGAAAGGGCCTGTTTTTGGCTGGGATAACTCTCGTCTGGAATGTAGTTTGCAAAGGAGACGGCCTGAAACTCTTTGGGAGGGACCATCTCTGATAAGAGCTCGGCAACCGATATGTTCGAATCCAAATCTTGGAGTTTTATGAGCATGAACTAGTTGCCATTCCGTTTAGGGCGGTTCTTTGAGAGAATTGAATAACCGTATTCATTCTATTCTTGAGAGGCATGCCTTGAGCTATCAGCTTGATTCCGATCCTAAATTCCAACAGTATGCTCACCCTGAAGCTATGGTGAGCACGGCCTGGGTTGATGAACATAAAGGCAACCCCGGTCTAGTAGTTATTGAATGCGATGAAGACATACTTCTATACAACACCGGCCACATACCTACTGCAATCAAGTTGGACTGGCACACCGAGCTAAACCATTCCGTCTACCGCGACTACCTTGATGGTGAAGAAATGGCGCGACTGATGAGCAGCAAAGGGATCAAGCGAAGCGATACTTTGGTGATCTACGGTGACAAGAGCAACTGGTGGGCAACATATGCATTTTGGGTCCTCAAGCTCTTCGGTCATGAGGACATCAGAATCATGGACGGTGGCCGAGCAAAGTGGGTTGCCGAAGGTCGCGAGCTGACACAAGATGTACCTACGCCAGCTCCATCTGATTACCCTGTCATCAATCGCGATGATTCAGAGATTAGAGCATTCAAAGAAGATGTTCTTGAGCATTTTGGTAAACCGCTAATCGATGTTCGAAGTCCGCAGGAGTATTCGGGCGAACGCACACACATGCCAGATTATCCAGACGAAGGCGCACCTCGCGGTGGACACATCCCGACAGCCGCTTCCGTGCCTTGGGCAAAAGCAGTAAATGAAGATCAAACTTTTAAGCAAATTGACGATCTGAACGCAATTTACCGCGAAGAAGCAGGGTTGAAAGACTCAGCTGATGTTATTGCCTATTGCCGCATTGGTGAAAGATCATCCCACACTTGGTTTGTCTTGAAGTATCTGCTTGGTATTGAGCGCGTTAGAAACTACGACGGATCATGGACAGAATGGGGATCCGCGGTTAGGGTGCCTATAGTGAAGGGTTCTGAGCCAGGCGTAGTTCCAGTAGGTTTCTAATTGCCAGAAATAACTGAACCAGCGAAAGAGATTCTTCAGGATTTTCTGGATACTCCTACAAGCTCGAAACTCGACCTTTTGCTCGATTTTGCAGAGCAGCTACCTGAATTGCCAACGCAATATCAAGATCGGCCAGAGCTTTTGGAACGCGTCGAGGAGTGCCAATCACCTGTCTTTCTTTTTACTGAAGTTTCCAACAACGAAGTTCGAGTCCATCTCACAGCTCCACGCGAGGCCCCTACTACACGAGGTTTTGCGGCGATACTCCAAAGAGCACTCGATCGACAAAGCGTCGCTTCTGTGGTCAATTTTGACGACACCTTCATCGCGAAGTTGGGTCTAACCGAATTAGTTTCACCGCTTCGGATCCGAGGTATGCATGGAATGCTAGGTCGAATCAAACGACAGGTCAGCGAAAAGGCTTGAACGAACTAATTGAACACACCAGA
>RHAS01000119.1 GCA_010028615.1 Actinomycetota bacterium | reverse complement strand
TTAACAGTTGTATCGTTCGGTCCTTGTACTTTTCTTGTAGTTGCTACGTAACCGTGTGAGTATGACCATATCATACCGACCGTGTGACCCATGATATGTAATGATTGACCTGTAACTATGGGATCTTCAACAAATTTTGCAATTGTGTGTGGCGATGTATCTCCCAATACGTGAATCGTTGCAAGATCTTTTTTTCTGTCAAATTTTTCAACAACACCGGCCCAAATTGTGTCTTTGGTAATATCGTTGTCTTTTAAATCAGAATGATTAACAAAGGTGATAACGTCACCCTGGGGTTCGTATTCTTTCGAAAAGGGTATTTCAAATAAAATTCTACCAGATATTTCGACACAATGTGCCGCGGTAAGTATCGTTTTTTCGTCTATCCACACACCTGCACAATAAGTTTCTCTCTCATCTTTTGGACCCTGAACCAGGGCCACCGTGGATTCTTGTACGTGTTTTATCAGTGATTCACGGGTATTTTCAGGAATTGCTGCGCCTTTTGTAGCTGTGCAACAGCCACTTCCAATTGCCAATATCGTCATTAACATTAACAGTGAAGAAAAATATTTCATGGCGCCGCTCCTAAATTTGTTTTCTAAAAATACCTATATGTGCCAGAGTCTGTGCACAACACAAATATGCAAATTCTTTAAAGATTTTTTTAGTTGTATAAAAAAGTTCATTTGCTTATTATCTGACATGCCTTTATCATCAGAAAATCAAAAGATTAAAAGGAAAAGTAACACCGATGCTCGCCGTCATGGCTAGTGAAGCTCTTGCTTTTGGAAGCGCAACGGCAACTGCGGCTGGCGCTGCGATGTATGAAGCGCTGGCTGCCAAAACCGCAAGGATTGCAGATCCGCCAACACTCAAACCGCAGAGCGTTCCAGCGAATGCTCCCAGAGCGCCAGAGATTACTGGGAAAATAATTGCGAATGTTGCTACTGGTATACCTACGTGTTTTAGTTCTGGCCAATTGGTGCCAGCGATGTAACCGAGGTTTAGAAGAAATAGCGCGAGCAAGCCACTCTGCGTGTCGACAAAAAACGGGACGACTTTAGCAAAGCCAGAGTCACTTGCTATAAAGCCAAGGAGCAGCCCACCGGTAAGTAGCAAAACGGTTTTACCAAATAGCACTTCGCTAACTGTCTTACCCCAGTTAACTTTTTCGTGTGTAGTTCTTGAAGCTAGATAAATACCAACTACCAAACCTGGAATTTCAAGCAGTGTCAACAGTGCTGTTGCAAACCCCTCTACCTGCATTCCCATGTTCTCGACATAAAGAAGTGCTGCGGTAAAAGTAACAAGGGAAGTAGATCCGTAGTGGGCTGCAAATGCACCGCGATCATCAACTGTTAGTGCCTTGACCCAGCGAAGCGAATAGAACGCTATCAACGGGATAGTCAGTCCTAGGAAGATTGTGGTTAAAGCTGCTGGCCAGAAGTCAATAAAGGACACGTCCTTGAGAGCATTACCACCCTTGAGGCCAATTCCCAGAAGTAAATAAACCGAAATGAACTGATAAACCTGTTCTGGGATTCTAATATCGCTTTTCAATCTGGCTGCTAGAAAGCCCAGTAAAAAGCAGAGTGCAACAACCGAAGTGAGGTTCTCTTGGGCTAAAGACCAGTCCAAATTCATAGCTTCCTTACTTGGTTTTTGCGGAATTAGCAGCAGACCTGAATGACATGACCATCTGGGTCCTTGCCATCGAGGTAGACAACGCCATCGTGTTCTATTGTCTCAGGCTTGAAAGCACAATTATGAGCTAGACCCACCTGCCTAGCTGACTCAATACTTGACACTGCAAATACTGGTTTGATCGGGTTATCCTCACCAAGGCTCACATCATTACGGTATTGCTCTGGGGCTAAATGCAAGAGCACTTCATTGCCGTTTCCAGCCACGCTGGCAAAACCATCAGCTAGATAGTAATCAGAAGAACCGAATATGTCTTTATAAAATTCAGCAGAACGATTTAGATCGGCTACCCATAAAACAATACGAGTCATGTTTAACACTCAACCACATTCACAGCTAAACCACCGAGAGATGTTTCCTTATATTTACTTGACATGTCAACGCCGGTTTGACGCATAGTCTCAATAACCGTATCGAGAGAGATCTTGTGACTACCATCGCCAAGGAGGGCTAGTCTCACCGCACTAACTGCCGTTCCAGAAGCTATCGCGTTTCTTTCAATACATGGCATCTGAACAAAACCACCAACTGGATCACAGGTGAGTCCTAGGTTATGCTCCATCGCAATCTCTGCTGCGTTTTCTATTTGCTGGTTAGTTGCACCTAGCACCGAAGCTAATCCAGCTGCAGCCATTGAACAAGCTGAGCCAACTTCACCCTGGCATCCCGCTTCTGCACCGGATATCGAAGCATTTCGCTTGTATAGTGAGCCGATAGCGCCAGCTACAAGTAAATATTCTTTGGCAATATTTTCACTCGGAACGTTTTTAAACTTCATCGCATAATAACCAACAGCAGGAATGATCCCCGCAGCACCGTTAGTCGGTGCGGTAACAACTCTCATGCCAGCAGCGTTCTGCTCATTGACTGCTATTGCATAAGCCTGAAGCCACTCATTAGAGACTTCAGCGGTATCAAATTTTGCTAGTCGATCAGCCATATCCGCTGCTCGTCTTGTCACCGCAAGATAGCCAGGTAATACCCCTTTTTCTTTTAAGCCTTGCTCGATGCAAGACTGCATCGCAGACCATATTGCATCCAGTCTTCTAGTTAGCTCTTGCTCACCATGAAGGTAAACCTCGTTTTGCCAAGCCAACTCGGCAATGCTGAGATTTTCTTTTTCGCAAATTGCAAGCAGTTCTTCGGCGTTGTTGAATTCAAAAGGCACACTGCCGCGGCTTACCTTAGCTAGTTCATGATCTGCTTCAACAAAGCCGC
Source organism: Actinomycetota bacterium (assembly GCA_010028615.1). Classification (GTDB taxonomy): domain Bacteria; phylum Actinomycetota; class Actinomycetes; order Actinomycetales; family Microbacteriaceae; genus Rhodoluna. The sequence goes on along the minus strand of RHAS01000119.1, from coordinate 615 downwards.
CACCAACTGAGTAATAAGTCTGCTCTAAAAGAGTCTCTCCGCTACTTTCACTTGCGGTGAACTTCATGGCATTAGAGTGCTTCGCCAAGCGAATTAGTGGTTGAAAGTTAAAATCTTTTTCACTAAAGACAATAGTTTTATCCAGCACTTGCCAAGCTGATGCTGTAACGGCCTGATCCCAAGCCTTAAGGACATCATTGGGGTTGCATTGTTCCGGGGTGGCACCGGCTAAACCTGCGACTATTGCATTTGTGGTTCCGTGTCCGGGTCCTGTTGCCCCGAGCGAACCGTAGAGGTTTACGGTTACTTTCTCGGTATTAGAGATTTTGCCTTCAGCTTCTAAAGCTTTGGCAAAGAGCAGCGCTGCTCGCATTGGACCAACGGTATGTGAACTGGATGGTCCAATTCCGATGGTAAATAAATCAAGCGCCGAGATGTAATCTGGCATGTCTTAAGCCTAACTACTGTCCCTTCGAACAGGTAGTAGTTGCCGCATTAGTTCCCTGTGCCCAGTCTGGTAGCGGGGTAACGCTAGGGGTCGGCGTTGGCTTAGGCGTTGCTGTTGAGCTCTTAGTTGGAGTCGGGGTTGGGCTTCTAGTTGGTGCCACTACTGAT
>RHAS01000118.1 GCA_010028615.1 Actinomycetota bacterium | reverse complement strand
TTGGACTAACCACTTTTGTTGGAGTTCCAACTGGATTTGCAATCTCGATATTTATTCGAAAGTTTAGATCGCTATCTGAGATTTCTATCGGGGTAACTTTGTTTACTTTTGTCGGCCTTGCTCTTATTTGGGTAAACGACAATTACGTAGTTTTAGGCTGTTTGCTTTTAGGTTTCGGTTTCGCAGCAACTTTCCCGCTGTCATTGATTCTGGTAGGTTCCAGAGCGAGCACGAGCACCCAGACCACACAGTTATCAGCTCTCGCTCAGGGAATCGGCTACCTTATCGCCGCAACCGGCACATTCCTATTTGGTGAGTTGCGCAGGCTCACTGGTAATTGGGATGCCAGCTTGATGATGATATTGACACTGACTGCTATTCAGCTAATGGCTGGCTTTTATGCCGGGCGTAATCGGGTTATCCCGGCTAAATAAATAGACCCGCAATTTCTGCGGGTCTAAGTATTTTTGAAAATCTTTACTTCAGTCCAGAAACCTTTTTAGCGATTGCGGACTTGCGGTTAGCGGCCTGGTTCTTGTGGATTACACCCTTTGAAACAGCCTTGTCCAACTTCTTGCTAGCAACCTTTAGAGCTTCGGTTGCCTTGGTCTTGTCTCCGGCAGCTGCGGCAGTGCGAACAGCTTTGACAGCGGTCTTAACTTCGCTGCGAACAGCCTTGTTACGCTCGGTAGCCTTAGCGTTGGTGCCAATGCGCTTGATTTGCGACTTGATATTTGCCATGTTTCACTTTCTTGATCAGTTCAGTCATAACTGAACTTGGGAAAAACTTAGGATTTGGTTCACTTGGAGACACTCAACTGAACTGAATTAGAATACCAGCGATTTAGGCCTCTGGGCAAGCCTAAACAACCTGTGATTATGCGAGAATAGAGGCAAGGCATTCGCCTTAGTCCCCGAAACTATCCAAGAGGTCTTTATTGTCGCCAAGAGCCAAAACCGCGCTTGAACCGGCTAAGACCAACCCGGAATTCATCCGCAATTTCTGCATTATCGCCCACATTGACCACGGTAAGTCGACTTTGGCTGACCGCATGCTGCAGCTAACCGGGGTAGTAGATGACCGCTCGATGAGAGCACAGTATCTAGATCGCATGGACATCGAGCGTGAGCGCGGAATTACCATCAAATCGCAGGCAGTGCGCATGCCTTGGGAATTAGATGGTCAGGCGTATGCCCTAAACATGATTGATACTCCAGGGCACGTCGATTTCACCTACGAGGTATCGAGATCACTTGCCGCCTGTGAAGGAGCGGTGCTGTTGGTTGATGCCGCTCAGGGCATTGAAGCGCAGACACTAGCTAACTTGTATTTGGCTCTAGAGAATGATCTACACATCATCCCGGTGCTCAACAAGATTGATCTACCAGCAGCCCAGCCAGAAAAGTATGCCGAGGAGCTAGCTAACCTAATTGGCGTGCAACCCGAAGACTGTCTGAAGGTCTCTGGTAAAACTGGTGTCGGTGTTGACCAGTTGTTGGACGTAATAGTTCGCACTGTGCCGCATCCGGTTGGCGATCCAAATGCACCGGCTCGGGCGATGATCTTTGACTCGGTCTATGACACCTATCGCGGTGTGGTGACCTATGTTCGTATGGTTGATGGTTCTTTATCGGCTAGAGAGAAAATCACCATGATGAGCACTAAGGCTAACCATGAGCTTTTAGAAATCGGTGTTTCTTCTCCTGAGCCAGAACCCACCAAAGGTCTGGCAGTTGGTGAAGTGGGATATCTAATCACTGGTGTGAAAGATGTTCGTCAATCCAAAGTCGGTGACACGGTTACCACTCAGGCAAAACCGGCAACCACCGCGCTAAAGGGCTATTCAGAACCTAAGCCGATGGTGTTCTCGGGAATCTATCCAATTGATGGATCTGACTATCCAAACCTTCGTGAGGCATTGGACAAACTAAAGCTTTCAGACGCATCTTTGGTTTATGAACCAGAAACATCGGTAGCTCTCGGCTTTGGTTTCCGCTGTGGTTTTCTAGGTCTTTTGCACCTAGAAATCATCACTGAGCGTCTAGAGCGTGAATTTGGTCTAGATCTAATTGCAACTGCACCATCGGTGGTCTATCAGGTAACCATGGAGGATAAGAAAGAGATCACCGTTACCAATCCTTCAGAATTTCCTACCGGCAAAGTTTCTAAGGTGTTAGAGCCAATTGTTCGAGCGACAATTTTGACACCGCGCGATTATGTTGGAACCATTATGGAGCTTTGTCAGGGTAGACGAGGTGTGATGCTGGATATGCAGTACTTCGGAACTGACCGGGTGCAGTTGAGATACGACATGCCGCTAGCTGAAATAGTCTTTGATTTCTTTGACAATTTGAAGTCGCGCACCCAGGGCTATGCCTCACTGGACTATGAAGATAATGGCTTGGCTGAGGGTGATCTAGTAAAGGTAGATATTCTGCTGCAGGGAGATCAGGACTCGTAAGCGAAAGCTTCTAGAGAAGCAAAAGGAAGGTAAGAAGCGTATGAAGATGGTGGGACGCGTCGAAGTCCCACAAGAGGCCTTCATCGCTGCACTATCTTCTGATACTGAGAAAAAAGGCGAGAAGAAGGGCAAATAATGGCCCAGTTGCCTAAAGGCGAACCTGCACCTGCCGATGGCCGGATAGCAAAGCAGTTTGATTCTTCGGATAGCAGCTTCCACGCTTATGTCCATGTTCCTTATTGCCTAACCCGTTGCGGTTACTGTGATTTCAATACCTATACCGCTTCAGAACTGTCAGGCAATAAACGGGAAGACTACTTTGAACTGGTTATAAGGGAGATTGACTTCTCCCTAAGGTCCATGGCTATTTCTGGTTTCAGGCCGAAGCCGCTGAGCACCGTCTTTTTTGGTGGTGGAACACCGACACTACTTGAAAGTAAAGATTTAGTAGCGATTCTTGAGAAACTCAGAATGAGTTTCGGTTTTGTTGAAGAGGTAGAAATTACCACTGAAGCAAATCCAGATTCAGTGGATGAAAAGTATCTAGCTGCTCTGAAGGACGCTGGGTTCACCAGAATCTCTTTTGGAATGCAGTCTCAGGTCGATCATGTGCTCAAAGTTTTAGAGCGTACTCACAATCCAGAGAATGTCGCCAAAAATGTGTCAATTGCTAAACAACTTGGGTTTCAAGTCAGCGTTGATTTGATTTATGGAGCGCCAGGGGAGTCATTATCCGATTGGCAAGTAACGCTTGATTCGGCTGTTGATTTAGCTACTGACCACATAAGTGCATACAGTCTGATTGTTGAACCCGGCACCAAATTACATCGACAGATTGCAAGTGGTGAGCTAGCAAAGCCTGACGAAGATCTTCATGCACTGATGTATGAGGCTGCCGAGCAGACACTAGTTGCCGCTGGCTTTCACAATTATGAAGTTAGTAACTGGGCAAAGAGTTTTGAAGCCAGATCGAAACACAATATCTCTTACTGGCAGTCAAAAAACTGGTGGGGTTATGGACCTGGCGCGCATTCATATATCTCAGGCACTCGGTTCTGGAACGTGAAACATCCCGCTGCTTACGC
>RHAS01000117.1 GCA_010028615.1 Actinomycetota bacterium | reverse complement strand
TCACCGTTGAGTGCGCGGCTTACCAATCTGCTCTGTTCTTTATCGGCATCGCCTGCTAAAAGTGGAACAAGTTTTTGCTCATTTATGATTTGGCCGTTGACTGCTAAAAGCCTGTTGGCTAGATCATTCGGGCCACTAATTTCATTTAGCATCAAAGTTGGCGCGATGGTGGCGTTTGTGAGTACCAGGGTTCGCTGAATCTCCAACTCTGGGACAGCCTTAGTTGACTCAGCCACAAAGCTCAACAATGTGATTGGTGCTAGGTCGCTGGAATCAACATAGAGTTTCAGCAGTCGATTCACATCAAGTGAAATACCGAACTCACGCTTTAGGGTAAGAATCAATTCTGGATTGATCATCGGCGCACCGGTTAGCGCTAGTTCAAAATCTGCACCCTTGCGGATTAGCTCTGCCTGCCACATCACAATTGGCATCCGCAGGTCTAGTTTCACCGGGCTAAAATCAACCGCACCAGCTAGTAAAAATAAGCTGTCTATCCCGAAGTTGGTTGCCAACCGTTCGCTTTTAAGTTTGATTCTTCTGGCCTCGGTGAGCGCTTTGGAGTAAGCGATCGGATCACGGACCAAGTTAACCAATAGTCCGCGATGGCTCTTGGTGAAAAGGGATAAACCAACCGGATGGGCTCGTTCTAGATTGACTAGGCCAGAAACTTCGGTATCCAAGTTAGTCAGCGGATTAGGCCCACCGATGGCTCGGACCTGTTCCAGCCAATTATCAAAGCTTTGCTTGGATTTATCAGTCATTAGGCAACTAGCCTAACTTTTTATAAGTAATCAACATCGTAGGCTAGCCCTAGATTCGGGTAAGTTTGTTCTTTGCAAAAGGTTTTTTGCCCTCGTAGCTCAGTGGATAGAGCAGTGGTTTCCTAAACCATGTGCGGAAGTTCGATTCTTCTCGGGGGCACCAGTTAGGCAGCGTTAGATAAACGCAAGTACTCATCCCACTCTGGTTCTACCCGATCTGCTCCCCTGATCAACCATGCTCCACCGGAAGGCATCTTCGGAGTGAAGGACATCTGCCAACCTAATTCATGCAAACTCTTATCACCTTTGATGTTGTTGCAGCGAAGACAACAGGCAACTAGATTTTCCCAGCTGTCTGTCCCACCTCTTGATTTTGGTTGAACGTGATCGACGGTATTGGCAGCTCGCTTGCAGTAAGCACAGCGATAGCCGTCTCTGCGAAGAATGCCTCGTCTTGAAAGTGGGATATTCCTAGAACCAGGCACCCGAACATATCGACTTAGCAGTATCACTGATGGCAGTTCGTATTCACCGCTTGCCGAATGCACTTTGCGATCGGCGGAACCTTCCAAGACGGTGGCTTTTTGATTTAACACCAGAACAATTGCTCGCTTGAAGGAGACCACAGCTAGCGGCTCGTAACCAGCATTGAGAACCAAGGTACGCATAACTTTCCTTTCGAAATCACCTGCACGGATTGCAGGTTTTCGTCAAGTTAGCTATCCGCAGCAACAAAAAACGCGCCACCAATTACTGGTGACGCGTTCAGGCCAAATCCCGACAGGGACAGATTATATGAAGGTGCCAGAACTTGTGCTTGGCGGGCACATGTCTAACTTTCATTGCTCTGCTCCTAGCATGGGCGGATAAATAACTTGGCTCAAGAGTAAGGCAATAAAAGCCAACTGATGGGCAAACACACCGAACTAAAAGGTAAAGCTTTGGTAGCTAAATTAGTCGTTTACTACCCGAGCGAAGTAGTAGCGGTCGGTGAATATCGGAGCAAGCTTAACTCGGTCACCGCGCTGAGGTGCGTGGTAGAACATGTTGTTACCTGCATAAATTCCTTGGTGGCTGAGGTTAGTCATGATTACAAGATCGCCAGGTCTTGCTTGGCTGCGCGGGATTCTTCTGACTCTAGGGTCATAGGACTGAGCAATAACCGAGTGTGGCAATAGTACTCCGAACTCGGAGAAGACCAGACGGGTATAGCCAGAACAGTCCAGTCCGGTTGGCAGTTCGCCACCTAAGACGTAAGGAACACCGACATACTTTTGCGCTACCTTCAAGATGTCCTCGGGGGTCAGCCTGTCGTAGTTCGGTGACTGGGCATAATCAAGTGCAGTTAGGCCTTTGTAGCTTAGGTAGTTGTTGCGGTTAGTCATGCGCAAGATGTCTTCAGCAGACATCATCTTGTATGAACCACGCTCATAGTTCACCGCAGTTTCTCGAATGAGATTTAGGGTCTGGGCATCTGCACTGGCATCGGTAATCCCAGAAACAGCAGTGACCGCTGGGGAGAAAGCGTAGGCAGGAAGTGCAACGGTAGCGATTACCCCGGCGTTGAATGCCATTACGAGTGCGTTTTTCACGGATCCGCGCTTACGGAATGGCACCTTCGGTGTTGCTGGAATTAGGGTGCTTACCGCAGTGATCGGATTGCTCGGTGGGTTCTTTTCAAAATACTTACGGTCGAGTTTGGCTGCCTTCTTTTCGGCACGACGAGCAGCGCGAGTTTGCTTTTTGCGCTCGCTCTCGCGTATCGAACGGCGACTGCGCAACTCAAAAGACTCGAGAATGTTGATCTCGACATCAGCGCGACGTCTACCTTCAGGCTTTTTAGCCAAACTTTTCCTCCTAAATCATCAGAAAATATTTTCTGATCCTCTAGCGTTTTTATGGCACAGCTCAAGGCTATGGAATTTACTGTGCTCGCACCCGAATCTGGGTTGGCTGATTGCGGGTTCTATGATTTTACCTCGAAATGGCCTGTTGGTTCACCGATAACTGCCCGATCTGGGCATATTCAGGGGTTTTGCCCTTTATTTAGGCTTGCGACACGAATATGTGGGCAACATCAAAAGCCGTTAGCGAGAGCTTCTGAGCTGTTGCTGAGACGGTCACCTCTACCCTGCCAGCGGCCTGAGTGGCCACCACTTTAGCGCCAGGAACTATTCCTGTGGCAGCTAAGTGAGCCAGTGCGTCTGGATAAAGCTGCAGTGGTTCAGCAATGCGTTTGATAATAACTTCTCGATCTAAATTCTCAATAAGCGGAGAAACTGTGTCTTTGAGCGCGGCTGATTTACTCCTACCTAGTAATTCCAATCCTGGCACCGGATTTCCAAACGGTGAAATATCAGCATCTGGGACAAGCTCTAAAATTCGGCGTTCCACCTGCTCACTCATCACATGCTCCCAGCGGCAAGCCTCCTCATGAACAAGATGCCATTCCAAGCCGATGATTTTAGAGAGCAAAAGCTCTGCTAACCGATGCTTACGCATCACCTCGGTGGCTAGCTTTCGACCTGCCTCGGTAAGTTCTAGGTGTCGATCATTACTGACAATGACCAGCCCGTTTTTCTCCATTCGGGCAACGGTCTCCGAAACGGTTGGTCCTGACTGATCCAAGCGCTCAGAGATTCTGGCGCGCATCGGCACGTGGCCTTCCTCTTCGAGTTCGAGGATGGTCCGCAGATACATTTCGGTGGTGTCGATTAAATCACTCATTATTACAAGCCTAATCTTTCTCACTATCTTGCTGGACTAAACTTTTCTAACAATGCCAGAAATCAAAATCCCCCAAGAACT
>RHAS01000116.1 GCA_010028615.1 Actinomycetota bacterium | reverse complement strand
CGCGTCTGCCATTTCGCCACTCGCGCAGTTAGCAGATTAGAGATTAGCAGCAAGCCCGAGTGGCTGCCTAGCCCGCACATCTGTTGGGGAGGCTTAAACTTGTCCCATACAGATATAAGGGATTCCGCTTTGAGCTTTATTGAACGCTTTGAAAAACGCCTTGAGCGCTTCGTAAATGGAGCCTTTTCCAAGGCGTTCAAATCGCAGATCCAGCCGGTTGAAATCAGCTCTGCGATCAAGGCCAAAATGGATGGCACCGCTGCAGTAGTAGCAAAAGACCGCATTCTGGCAGCCAACGCCTATACCGTAAGGCTCTCACCGACCGATTTTTCCAGGCTAAAACAGCTAGGTGATTCCCTGCACGGCGAAATCAAGCGTCAGGTATCAAGCCATATCAAAAAACAGCGTTATCAACTATCCGGTGATTTATCTATCGCCATCGAACCGGCGCAGAGCCTAGGGCTTGGTCAAATACAAATCAGTGCTGAAGGATCAAAAGCACCAGATCTAGCCCAGGTCAGTTGGAACCCAGCACTAGATGTTGCCGGAAAACGCTATCTGCTAGCTAAAGCAAAAACCACTGTTGGGCGTGATGCAACGGCTGATATCCAGGTCAATGACAATGGTCTATCGAGGGTTCACTTTGCAATTAATTGGGATGGTGCAAACGCAACCGTGGAGGATTTGGGTTCAACTAACGGAACCAAAGTTGCGGGTAGAAAAATTACTAGTCAGGCAATTAGTCCCGACACCGTAATTGATGCTGGAAGAACTGAATTTGTTTTTCGTGTTGTTGCTAAATCAGGTGATAGCAAATGAGTGAATTGGCACTGTTTATTGTGAGAGCAGGATTTCTTCTGGTGCTCTGGCTTTTTGTTTTAGCAATAGTTGCAATTATTCGCGCAGATTTATTTAGCGAAAGAGTGCTTAGCCGAGTTGTCGAAAAAAATACACCGACACCGCTATCGGCTCCAACAACAGGGACGATGACGGTTGGTGAATTCTCTTCCGCCCCTGGATCGGCGAGTGTGGTTAGCTCGATCAACACCGTGCCAGACACAATTGTGATTATCGACGGGCCGCTAATCGGAACAGAGTTAGTTATCGATAGACGAGAGATGCGAATTGGTCGTGCACCTAATAACGATCTAGTCTTAGATGATGACTACGTCTCATCGCAACATGCAAGATTACAAAAAGTCGATGAGGGTTGGCTAATCCAAGATCTGAATTCGACCAATGGAACTTTTGTTGACGGAGCTAGAATCGGTGCTCCAGTAAATCTGAAACCAGAGATGCAAGTTCGAATTGGTAAAACTATTTTTGAATTGCGGAGCTAGCAATGTCGTTTAAGTTTCTAGCCTCTGGTAAAAGTGACAAGGGTAGAGTTCGCTCAAGCAATCAGGACAGCGGCTACGCAGGTAATAATCTTTTTGTCGTTGCCGATGGTATGGGTGGTCACGCTGGAGGTGATATCGCCTCCGCTCTTGCAACTCAGCGCGTTGGAAAAATTGATGATGTTTATCCAAGCAAGACTAAAGCGGTTAATGCTCTTGTTAACGAAATGACGGAAGCCAATAAACAATTGGTTGACACAGTTTCTAGTTTTAGTTACCTAGAAGGTATGGGCACCACCATGGATGCTCTGCTGTTTAGTGGTAATACCGCGAGCATCGTTCACATCGGAGACTCGAGGGTTTACTGGTTGCGCGATGGCGTAATGACTCAGGTCACCAAGGACCACACCTTTGTTCAGAAGCTAATCGATGCTGGCAGGATTACCCCTGAAGAAGCGCTCTACCACCCGAGGCGTAACGTGCTGATGAAGGTGCTCGGCGATAGCCAGCAAGAGCCCGAGTTTGATGTGCACCACATTGATATTCAGCCAGGCGACCGCTTCTTGCTCTGTTCTGACGGGCTTTGCGGGGTAGTACCGGAGCAAATTATCGAAGAGAACATGAAGATCACCAACCTGGATGAGGCAACCGATCTGCTTGTTGCCGAAGCCAAGGAATACGGTGCACCGGATAACGTGACGGTAATCATTGTTGAGGTGTGTGACGCCGACGATCAGTTAGCGCCGCCGAACATCACCTGGTTGGGTTCGGCTGCCAATGAAGTTGTAATTAGCCAAAGTGGTGGCAGCCGTATCTTGCAGATATTCAGTCGGATAAGTTTCTGGGATGCCTTTAGAAAGCGTGAGGAATTTCTTTCCGAAAATGATCCCGGATTTGCTAAAGCACTAGATGAGTTTGACGGAAAGGTTCGCTCTTGGAAAATCAGAGGACTATTACTTTTTGTAATCATTGCCGCAGTCGCTGGTGGAAGCATCTTCGGTATCTATAGCTATACCCAAACTCGGTTTTACCTAGGTGTTGAAAATGGCAAGGTTGCCATCTACCAGGGAATCAAGGAGAGCTTCGCTGGTTTTGGTTTTTCAAAACTTTATGAAGAGTCTGTAATCGAAGTTGATACCTTGCCTGATTTTCAAAAAGATTTGCTGACCAGAACAATCTCCGCCGACAGTTTGGAAGATGCCAGAGAAAAGCTGCAACAAATCATTGAAAGTGTTGACAATGGTTAGAGCGGCCAGAGTTATGCCGGCCAAGCGCAATCTCGAATTGATGATGTTGCTATTTGGTTTTGGTTTATACGCATTTGCGCTTAGCCAAGTGCAGCTGGCAACAATTCTTATTCTGCGACCAGATGGTTGGTTCTTCTGGTCACTTCCGGTGATTGCCGCAACAGTATTTCACTTAGTGCTGCGCTTTAGGGCAAGTGATGCAGATCCGATTCTGCTACCAATCGGATTTTTACTAAATGCTCTAGGTATCGTGATGATCTATCGATTGGATTTAGTAAAGCCGCTGACCGATGCAGATAACACTGTTGCTTCAAGACAGGTGATTTGGACGGTAGTTGCCATACTTGTTGCCGCCCTGGTTTTATTTCTAGTTCGAACACACCTATCACTGAGAAAATACATCTACACCGCAATGGCTCTAGGTGTTGTGCTGCTGTTATTACCATCGCTACCGATAATCGGAAGAACAGTAAGCGGAGCAACGCTTTGGGTGTCTATCGCAGGATTGAGTTTTCAACCTGGCGAGTTAGCCAAAATTGCTCTTTGTATTTTCTTCGCTGGATACCTAACTGCTAGAAGAGAAGCGCTGTCGGTAGTTGGTAGAAAGTTATATGGCATTCGTATTCCGCCAGCTAGAGAAGTTGGGCCTATTGTCTTTATCTGGCTAGGTAGCCTTGCCGTGCTGATTCTTCAGCGTGATCTAGGAACATCCCTTCTCTACTTCGGGCTCTTCCTGGTGCTCATTTACGTTGCCACCGCCAGGGTCTTCTACGTCTTTATTGGCCTAGTGATGTTTATTGCTGGAACCCTAGTGGCCTCCAGGCTGATGAGTTATGTTGGTGGCCGTATCGGTGGTTGGCTGGATCCGCTGAGTGAAGAAAACTACAACGCCATCGGTGGCTCATACCAGATTGTTCAATCAATGTTTGGCCTTGCCCACGGTGGTCTTTTCGGTACTGGCCTAGGTGGTGGCTTACCCAATATTGTTCCATTAGCCGAGAGCGACTTTATTGTTTCAGCAATCGGTGAGGAGCTCGGTCTTGCCGGTTTGTTTGCGGTACTGGTTCTCTACCTCGTTCTAGTG
>RHAS01000115.1 GCA_010028615.1 Actinomycetota bacterium | reverse complement strand
TTTAGGTGCAGGATTAATTCCTAAGTTCACTAGATCTTGGCAACAAAAAACTGTATTGGTTAGCTATTCAGTTTTTGCTAGTTTCTTTTACGGTTCTCTGATGACGATGTGGAACTGGCCGTTTTTAGCTGGCACAGGAACACAACTTAGTTACGTTGCTGGCGATCCAATAATTAGTAACCTGACTAGGTTTTTCCAGTATGAACTTGTCACCGGAGGTTTCTTCTGGGATTTGGGTCGTGCGATCACCACTTCGGTACTTATCTTGGCAACTAGCAAAGCCTTGCTAGCTACCCTAAACAGAGCAGCCAGCAAGGCTGGCGTTATTCGAAGAATTAGCTAGTTGGAAATAGCGACAACAGAATCGTTGCCACAACAGATACAACTAACAACATAACTCCTGGTTTCCAGGTGTATTTAAATTCCTTGCGGATTATATGAAGCAAATTGGCTAGCACCATAATCGTCGCCAATCCCCCGGCAGCCAATGCACCAATCGGTTGAGCCCAGTCAAAGTTGAAAACTAGGACTGCTATTGGTGAAAGGATTACGCCAAGACCACCAAGGAGTTCAGCAATACCAACGAATTTGGTTGTTCCTTTAGGGGCGTCTTTTACCCAGCCCCAACCGCCCTCGATCAGTTTTGAATCAGGTGTCCTGAGCTTGTGGATTCCTGCCTTGATGAAGGCAAAAGCCAGGAAACCAGCCAATACAAAGGCTGGAATGATAATTGAATAGTTCACTTGCTCTGTTTCTTTCTATTGAATGGATAGTTTTAGTTGTCTAGACTTTGATTAGTAAAGCACCACTTGACTAAATAAGTCAAGTACCCCTTTACTTGAGCGTGTCGAAAGGTGATGATGGAAGTCAAAATCCATGCTGAGCGAACCGGCGAGGGCTGGTCGGCTCAAGTAGCTGGACCCGACGGATTTACCGTCACGGCAAAACGGCTTGACCAGTGCAAGGAACTGGTTGTCGAACACATCAAATCGCTTGCCGAGCAAAAAGGACACCCAGAAGTCTGTGAAGTTGTCATCAAAGTCGAAGCCGAGTTACCTGGAATCATCTGCGATCTAGAGGCTGCTAAGGCAAAAATGCAACAGGCTCAAAAACTTCAAGAAGAAGCTTCAAGCGAAATACGCAATGTAGTTGTGCGGATGCGTGATGAAGGACTTACTATGCGAGACATAGCCGTCCTACTCGGAGTCTCTCCGCAGCGAGTACAACAACTTCTGGATTAAAGCGTTGAGGGCTGCACCTTTTTGGCACAGCCCTCAATCAAGATAACTTTTTAGGTTGTTAGTGCAGGAATGATTGCACCTGAGAACACCTGCTGAGCTAACCAAGACTTAGCGATAAAGCTCAAGGTGATGTAGACGCGCTCACCGAATAGGTAATCGGCCCACTTGCCAACCTTGCGATACTGCAAAGCCTGGTTGATTGCAAAGGTGTTGAATGCAATAAAAATTGTCACGATGATGACAACCACGAAACCTGGAACCGGTTCAGCTGCAGCTGACTTTCCTGGCTGGAGCACACCCATCACAATGATGATCCAAGGGACAATTCCAGTCATACATCCCATGATGAATGGAAGGGCTTTGCCATTTCCTGGTGACTCATACTTTTCTTGCAGAGCACCAAACAAAATCATGCTGGCGTTGACACCAAAAATGGCAATCAAGGCAGCAAAGTCACTAAAACCACATAGAAGCGCAATAGCAACAATCATGGTTGATGAGCTAAGTGAATATTCGGTCCAGCGGAAGTAGTTGTGATTGTTTTTTAGCCCATTGAAGTATCTGGAGCGGAACCATGGAGAAACAATTAGGTAGTGGAAAAATGCGCTCATAAGCAAGAAGGCAACAATTGCTCCACCGAGGTTTATGCTAAACAGTTCAACTCGCTCTGGCGGATATGGAAGACCGGTCATTGGGTCGATCGCTCCTGGAGCGTTAGTCATCCAGTCAGCAGTTACCGGGAATTCTGGTTGACGCTCTAACAGGGTTAGCACGTAAATACAGACTGCTGCAACAATAAGGTGCAGAGTTCCAGCGGCTATGTTGTATCGGGTTAGGCCTTTTTCGCTAACCTTTTTGGCTAGCTTGGCCTCTTTTTTGACAGCTTTGTCAGACATTACAAATACCTTTCGAGTAAGTACTTACTTGTCTTCAGCCTATTGGTAAGGCGGCAGAAACAGACTTAGTTCAAGGGGACTATTGTGTAAGTCTTAGATAACAAAACGTCCCGAACCTGTTGATAGAAACTGCTGTTTGGGTCTTCCTTGATTACCAATGGATACAGCGCTCCTCCGGAACTCTGGTCTTGGATAAGGAGCTTAATTCCTCTGCTGTTTGAATCTGTACTAAGTCCTTCGCTAAATTGATTGAGCTTTTCAATTTGCAACAAGTCACGAAGTTCGTCTGTGCCATCGTTTGGTAAATACACCCCATCAACCACAACAAAGATCCAATGAGCCTTCTCACCAGACCATGCTCTGTCTACATAGCTCTCTGGATGATTAGAGACATAATTTCCAACTGCTTTTTGCCCCCAGTCGGCTAATTTTTGTTTCTGGTTCACTACAAGTTGTTCTTCGGTAAAACTCACATTGCCCATAGCAATAAGTGCACTTCCCCAGCTACTGCAATCCAATTCTGGACATGGTCGATCGGAAATTGCAGATTGCGATGGATTCAGGCTGAGGGCAAAAACTCCCGCCAAAACTGCTGCACCGCCGACTAGGTTCACAACAAGCCTCGGAGTGTGTAATCTCCTTGGTCCAAATTTAGATTCTGACCTAGTTGCTGAATGGAGAATTTCCTCCGGCAAAATCGGCGCTTTTGTCTTTTTAGCTGATTTGCTGAGTTTATTCAGCAGTTCGTCATTCTCAAATTCCTTCTTCATAACAGGTAAATGTCTTTCCTAGTCGTTTTCTGACATTAGTTGATCTAATTCTTTTGACAATCTAGCCCTTGCTCTTTTCAGTTTCTGGCTAGCGGTATTCGCTGTAATGCCAAGTGCCACAGCGCACTGAGCAACTGTCAGATTGTCAAAGACAACCAGGCTAAGAATTTGTCGATCAGCTGGGCTTAGTTTCTTGTATGCAACTGCGATGTCTGATCCGTCCAGTGCCAAATCCTCAGCGCTAGGAGAAGTTTTATCTCGATCCAAGATGGGAAGGAAACTAAATCGATTTTCCGCCTTGCGTCGATGATTGGCAAGCACATAACTTGCGATTCGATATAGCCAAGGCAGTTCAAAACCGGTTGGACAGTCTGCCCGTTTTCGCCAGGCTATTTCAAAAATCTCACTTGCTAAGTCCTCGATGTGGCGTACCTCGACTCGACGGGCAAGGTATTTGGAAACATCCTGCAGATGAGCGCGAAACAGGCTAACGAAGGCTTTCTCGTCCATTTAGCTTCCCGCCATCCCAACTTGGTAGTCCTTAACAGGATATGTTGCGACCACAGTCAAATCTGACAGTAACCGCTTAAATACTTATACCCAGACTTTTTACTGCCTGGGTAATAGTACTTTGGTGGAGATGGGGGGAATTGAACCCCCGTCCATGACTTGGAAACGAACTCTTCTACGGGTGTAGCTTTACTAAACGTGTTACTTGGTCACGGAATTTGCGTAAAGCGACTAAACCGACTGACCTAGCCTGAGTAAAAGTCCCACACAGC
>RHAS01000114.1 GCA_010028615.1 Actinomycetota bacterium | reverse complement strand
ACCCTGATTGAAGGAGTAAACAGAATAGGCCAAACCACGCTTCTCGCGAATCTCTTGGAATAACCTAGAAGACATTCCGCCGCCAAGGACGGTGTTCAGAATCGCCATTGCGTATCTGCTCTCGTCAGATGCGACAACTCCCGGATTACCAAAGAGAATATTGGCCTGAGCGATTGGCCGATTAACTATTTTGCTGGTTGCGCGAGCGTGCGCTGGATTTAGCAGCTGAGTTCGCCACTGTCTAGGTGTTGCTCTCTTGGAAAGATCCCAGCCAGCTAGCTCCAAATTCTGCACCACAAGGGATACCAGTTCATCGTGATCAATTCCACCGGCTGCGGTGATAACCAAATCTTCCGCCCGATAGTTTGCCTGGTAATGATCCCAAACAGCATCTCTGGTTACTGCAGTTATAGTCTGTTTAGTTCCACCAATTGGTCTACCAAGCGCATGACCGTTGAGCACTGCGGCGAAGAATTCCTCGTGAGCCACATCCTGCGGGTCATCATCGTTCATAGCCAATTCTTCAAGAATTACAGTTCGTTCATTCTCGAATTCGACCGGATCAATCACTGATGAGGTGAGCATGTCGGAAATTACCTCTACTGCTACCGGAACTGCTTTGTCCTGGACTCGCGCATAGTAGCTGGTGTGTTCCTTGCCGGTCATCGCATTTGAAGCCCCGCCGACCGAGTCAAAGGCAACTGCTATGTCCAATGCAGATCTAGTCTTGGTTCCCTTGAACAAAAGATGCTCTAGGAAATGAGTAGAACCATAGTGACCGCTGTGTTCATCTCTTGAACCAACCGCAACCGAAAAAGAGACTGATGCTGATTGGGCGGCCGGCATAACTTCAGTTAATACGCGAACACCGCATGGCAAGACAGTGCGGCGAACCGTACTGCCTCCCGATGCGGTGAACTCTAATTCGGGTTGTTCAAGTTGAAACTGAACCGCCGTCATTTACTACTCTTCGTCTGAATCTTCAGATTCTGCTGCTGCATCACCTTCGACTACTGGAGCAAGCGAAAGCTTGCCGCGGTCGTCAATCTTGACTAGCTCAACCATGATCTTTTGACCGACTGTGAGAACATCTTCAACATTTTCAACTCGCTTGCCAGTTAGCTTACGAAGTTCAGAGATGTGTAATAGCCCGTCTTTTCCTGGTAACAGCGAAACGAAAGCACCAAATGTTGCCAACTTGACTACTGTCCCTAGGAATCTTTCTCCGATTTCTGGAACATGTGGGTTGGCAATTGCGTTGACCGCTGCACGAGCAGCCTCCGCAGCTGGACCATCGGTGGCACCAATGTAAACGGTTCCGTCATCCTCAATAGAGATTTCTGCTCCAGTGTCTTCTTGAATCTGGTTAATCATCTTGCCCTTAGGGCCGATAACTTCACCGATCTTGTCTACTGGAATCTTTACCGCGATGATTCTTGGTGCGTATGGCGACATCTCATCTGGCTCACTAATTGCAGCCTTCATCAGATCAAGAATGCTAAGCCTTGCCTCTTTAGCCTGGGTTAGCGCACCAGCTAATACCTCTGACGGGATTCCGTCGAGCTTGGTGTCAAGCTGAATTGCGGTTACGAATTCGCTCGTTCCAGCGACCTTGAAGTCCATGTCGCCAAGAGCGTCCTCGGCACCGAGAATGTCGGTTAGCGCCGCATACTCGGTCTTGCCATCCACTGTGTCAGAGATTAGACCCATCGCGATACCGGCAACCGGTGCACGTAGTGGCACACCTGCATTTAGTAGCGAAAGTGTCGATGCACAGACAGATCCCATAGAAGTAGAACCGTTTGAACCAAGCGCCTCAGATACCTGACGAATGGCGTATGGGAACTCCTCTCGAGATGGTAGCACTGGAACCAGTGCACGTTCAGCCAGAGCACCGTGTCCAATTTCACGACGCTTAGGGGATCCCACACGTCCTACTTCACCGGTTGAATAAGGTGGGAAGTTGTAGTTGTGCATGTATCGCTTGGTGGTTACTGGAGATAGCGAGTCAATCTGCTGCTCCATCTTCAACATGTTCAAGGTGGTGATACCCAAAATCTGAGTTTCGCCACGTTGGAAAATAGCTGAACCATGAACTCTAGGAATAACCGCTACCTCGCAGTCAATCTTTCTGATGTTCTTCTTGCCACGACCATCAATACGAATTCCTTCTTTGAGGACACGGGTACGAACAATCTTCTTGGTAACTGATTTGTAAGCTGCCGAAACTTGGTTCAACTGAGCCTCGTCAAGGCTCTCAGCAAGTTGTTCCTTTACCTTTGCCTTGAGGGCATCATCTTGGGTTTGACGCTCGGTCTTATCGGCAATTTGATAAATGTTAGATAGTTCAGCCTCAGCTAGTTTTGCGACTGCCTCGTAAACTTCGTCGGTGTATGGAGCGAATAATGGATACTCGGCTGTTGGTTTTGCAGCTTCTGCGGCCAATTGCTGCTGGGCTTTGACCAAATGCGCAATAAATGGCTTAGCCGCTTCAAGTCCTTGAGCGACAATCTCTTCACTTGGAGCTGTGACGTTCTCATTCTTGATTAGATTCCAAGCCACTTCGGTAGCTTCGGCTTCAACCATCATGATGGCGACGTCTTCTTTACCGTTCTCGCTGACGATTCTTCCCGCGACGACCATGTCAAAGACTGCTCGCTCGAGTTGAGAGTGCTTAGGGAATGCCACCCATTGACCATCGATCAGCGCAACCCTTACTCCACCGATTGGACCGGAGAATGGAAGCCCTGCAAGCTGGGTTGACATCGAGGCCGCATTGATTGCAACCACGTCATAAAGCTCATCTGGGTGGATAGAGAATACGGTAACCACAATCTGGATTTCGTTTCTCAACCCGTCTGGGAATGATGGACGAAGTGGACGGTCAATCAAACGGCAGGCCAAAATTGACTCGGTTGAAGGACGTCCCTCTCTTCTGAAGAATCCGCCTGGAATCTTTCCGGCAGCATACATCTTCTCTTCGACGTCTATTGTTAGTGGGAAAAAGTCAAACTGGTCTTTAGGGGTTTTTCCTGCAGTAGTTGCAGAGAAGAGCATGGTCTCTTCATCGATATAGACTGCCGCTGCACCCTGTGCTTGCTGAGCTAGTCTTCCGGTTTCGAAACGGATTACTCTTTTACCGAATTTTCCATTGTCGATTGTTACTTCTGTTGCTTTAATTTCTGGACCTTCCACGGTCCCTCCTCTTTATATTCAAATGAAAGCGCGAATCAAATTTTGATTACTACACGCTAGAGCGCACGACAAATAAAGCGTCCGATAATTTTTTGAGGGATGCCCTGGCCAACAGTAATAAAACTTGGGTATTTCCACCCCAAGATCCACCACCGATGACCAGCAAACCTGCCGTTCGGCTCTTTCTCAAGACTAACAGAGCACCACGACAAACACCTATAGGCAAATAACGCCTAGATTATAGGGTTTCTGGCTGAACTCTCTTGTTTCCCTCAGCTGCACTCTTACTTGGTAGCGCAGGAAAGATAATGTTCACTAACAGGCTAGAAATTCCAGAAAAAACCAAGCCCATAAGCGTCATAATTCCGAAAGCATAAAAATTAGGATCATTGGCAATCTGTTCAATTGCCGTCATGTTAATTTCGGCTTCTGGTTGCATCAGTGCAGCCCAATCAAAAAGCCTTGCCTGTATGCCCAGGCTTACAATCCCTACGA
>RHAS01000113.1 GCA_010028615.1 Actinomycetota bacterium | reverse complement strand
CTCTTCCCGTTTCTTGCAACTAGAAGACCTGATACTTACAAAGTTCTAACCAATCCCGTTATAAATCCAAGATCAGAAAATGGCGATGGGGTTGACGGGGGTATTGCCGGAGTTGGTCAATGAGTTGGTTGATGCCTGCCGAGTGGGCTAAGCACGATAGAACCTGGCTTGCTTTTCCAGCTGCCGATTACGCCCAGCAAGAAGATGCATATCTTGCCTGGTCAGCGGTAGCTAACACCGCAAGCGAATATGAGCCGGTAACTGTATTAGTTGATCCAAACCAAGAAAGTATTGCCAAGAAATACCTATCCAAAGAAATCACAACATTGATTGTTGATCTGGATGATTCATGGATTAGAGATAGTGGTGCAACTTTTGTTATAAATTCGCAGACTGGAAAATTAGGCGCTGTTGACTGGCGGTTCAATGGCTGGGGTGCGCAGAGTTGGTCAAACTATGAAAAGGATGATCTTGTCGCCTCGTTCATGGGAAAACATGCAGCAGCCGAAATCCTGCGTAGTGATTTAGTAAACGAGGGAGGCGGCATTCACACCAACGGTAACGGCATTCTCCTTGTTACTGAGACCGTGCAGTTGGGTTTAGAGCGCAACCCAGATTGGACCAGAGCCGAGGTTGAGGCAGAACTAAACAGCAAGCTTGGAACAAACAAAGTTATTTGGATTCGACGAGGCCTAACCCGTGACTACGAAACCTTTGGAACTAAGGGGCATATCGATATAGTTGCCTGCTTCTCCGATGAGAACACCATCTTGATGCACGACCAGCAAGATGCCAGCCATCCTGACTACAGCGTTAGCCATGAGGTCTTTACCAAGCTCGCTGAAGAAACTAACCTTCGAGTGGTCAAAGTCCCGGCACCTAAAATCCTCAAAGATTCAGAAGGCTTTGTCGACTATTCCTATATCAACCACTACATTCTCAACGACGCCGTCTTGCTCTGTGCTTTTGATGATACCCAGGACAAAGAAGCGAAGAGTATTTTGACCGAAGCCTACCCAGGGCGAGAAATACGCCTGATAGATGCCCGCCCCATCTTTGATCGAGGCGGCGGAATTCACTGCATCACACAGCAGCAGCCCAGTATTGGGCTTTAGCGGCGTGGATTTTATAAAGGGGTAATTAAGGGCGTAGATTAGCCTTATGCCGCAAACCCCTCTGCACTCCGAGCACGCCCGATTAGGGGCTAGTTTCACAGATTTCGGTGGCTGGGACATGCCGGTTCGATACACCAGCGATCTAGCTGAACATGAAGCAGTTAGAACTGGGGCTGGTTTATTCGACATCAGTCACATGGCCGAGATTTTTGTATCTGGCCCACAAGCTGCAATGTTTCTTGATTACGCACTTGTTATTCAGTCATCTTCAATTGCAATTGGAAAAGCTAAGTATGCGCTGATTTGCAATGCTCAGGGCGGCATCATTGACGATCTGATTGTTTACAGAATTGCTGATGATCAGTTCCTGGTTATCGCCAATGCTGGAAATCGACATGAAGTGGTTGAAGCTCTCAAACAACGGGCTATATTCTTGGGCTTCGTTGGAGTTGAAGATAAGAGCGATGAGTTTGCCCTGCTTGCGGTTCAAGGACCAAAGGCAACATCTTTACTTCAAACCAACACCGACATTGATTTAGATGCACTTCCCTACTACTCAATTGCCAGTGGAAACTTCAACGGCATCCCAGTTTTCTTCTGTCGCACCGGTTATACAGGGGAAGACGGTTTTGAAGTTCTGATTAAATCAGCCGATGCAGTTAAGGCCTTCAACGATTTGCTAAATCTTGGCATTACGCCATGTGGTCTAGCTGCCAGAGACACACTAAGACTTGAAGCCGGCATGCCACTTTACGGGCATGAGTTATCTTTAGAGGTCAATCCATACCAGGCAGGGCTCGGCCGGGTGGTCAAACTAGATCGCGATGAGGACTTCGTTGGAAAATCTGCACTTGCGGCCCTAAAAGAAAAGCAGCAGGAATCAGTGCTGGTTGGTTTGGTTGGCACTGGAAAGCGCGCTGCCAGGGCTGACTACCAGATATTTAGTGGCGACACTGTGATCGGCCAGGTTACCTCCGGAGCGCTATCACCAACTCTGGGCTACCCTGTTGCCATGGGATATGTTTCCAAAGATTTTGCTGAATTAGGATCTGTTGTCGAAGTCGACATCAGAGGAACCAGATTGGCAATGACAGTGGTAAAACTTCCGTTTTATAAGCGTTCAAAATAACCCAAAAGGAATAATGATGAGCAATCCAACTAACCTCAACTACACCAAAGAACACGAGTGGGTGTCTATCGATGGCGATGTTGCCACGATCGGCATCACCAAGTATGCAGCCGAAAAACTCGGTGACGTAGTTTTCGTAGACCTGCCAAAGGTAGGTTCGCAAACTACCTACATGAAAATTTGTGGTGAAATCGAATCGACCAAATCAGTTGGTGAGCTGTACGCGCCACTTGATGGTGAAGTTGTTGAGGTAAATACAGTTGTAATGGATGCTCCAGAAACCGTAAACTCCGATCCATTTGGTGCGGGCTGGCTTATCAAGGTGCGCTTTACTTCGCTTCCAGAACTACTCAGCGCAGCCGACTACGACGCACTTACTGGTGAGGGCTAAAACTAGAAATGGTCCAAGCCCACGAAGATTTCAAATATCGCCACATTGGTCCAAATGAAAAAGACCAGAAAGACATGCTGTCATTTCTGGGCTATAGCTCTTTAGCGGACCTTTTAGATGCAGCGCTACCAGACTCAATCAAATTTGTTGGTGACTCAACACTGCCACTTGCAATTAGCGAGGCAGAAGCAATTGCCGAGCTTCGCAAAATTGCCAGCAAAAACAGGATAACCACCTCGCTTATCGGCCAGGGTTACTACAACACCCACACCCCTTCAGTCATCAAACGAAATGTTTTAGAAAACCCTTCTTGGTACACCGCATACACTCCTTATCAGCCTGAAATCTCGCAAGGTCGATTGGAAGCTCTAATCAACTTCCAAACAATGGTTACCGATCTAACCGGCATGAAGACTGCAAATGCATCCATGCTCGATGAATCAACTGCAGCTGTTGAGGCTATGTTGATTGCTCGTCGAACCTCAACTGTTGAAAGCAATGTCTTTTATGTCTCAAGTGACATTTTTAAGCAAACCAAAGCACTTTTGGAGCACCGCGCAGAGCCACTAGATATCGAGATTGTTTACTTTGATTTAGCCGAGGCAAGTAGTAATCCAAGTGTTCTATCCGGTGATTACTTCGGCGTTCTAGCTCAGTATCCAGGTGCATCTGGCGAGATTTACGATTTGAGCAAACTATTTGCTGAAGCTCATGCAAAATCAGCGTTGGCAGTGGCGGTTGCTGATTTATTGGCACTGACCCTAATTACTCCCCCGGGTGAAATGGGTGCCGATGTCGTGGTTGGTTCCACTCAGCGCTTTGGTGTGCCAATGGGCTTTGGTGGACCTCACGCTGGTTACCTAGCTGTTCGTGAAGACCTAGAACGTGGCATGCCTGGACGCCTAGTCGGTGTCTCGATAACCACCGATGGATCTCCTGGCTACCGATTGACTCTGCAAACACGTGAACAGCACATCCGTCGTGAGCGAGCTACTTCAAATATCTGTACTGCGCAGGTATTGCTTGCCGTCATGGCTGGAATGTATGCCGTTTAC
>RHAS01000112.1 GCA_010028615.1 Actinomycetota bacterium | reverse complement strand
TTTTGCGATGGCTTTTGTAGCGGGACTTCCAGAACCCATCGCGATTCCAAGATCTGCTTGCTTGAGAGCCAGAGCGTCATTCACTCCATCACCGGTCATCGCTACTACATGACCGCGGCTTTGAAGTGCTGCAACCATACGTTGTTTTTGTTCTGGCCGTACCCGTCCAAAGACATACTGGCGCTCAAGTAAATCTGCTAATTCATCTTCGTTTTCGGGAAGCTGGCTTGCATCAAAGGCTTCGGTTTGATCTTCTTTCCCGAATTGCTCCAAGCCACAGTTTCTGGCGATGCTTGCAACTGTTAGCGGATTATCGCCGGAAATGATTCTTATTGAAACGCCTTGTTCAGCAAAATAACTAAGGGTTTGCTTTGATTCTTCACGTATTGCCTCGGTGAGTGAAATAAGCATTCTCGGCACAAGGTTGCCAGGCAGTTTCTCTTCCGAGTCAATTTCCTCGTTTGTGGAGCAAAGAGCAAGGACTCTAAGGCCCAGCGAAGCAATCTGCTCTGCCTTATTAGCTGCTTCTGGAAACTTTGCCTTATCGAGTAATACTTCGGGAGCTCCCAGTATCCAGCTTTCGGTTTGCCCTATTGATGTTTCAAAACTAAATCCTGACCATCTTTTGCTGGATTCAAAAACAACCTTCTTTTTATAGTTAGGCATTTGCACCTGGTCAAGACGGGTTCTAAGCGCTTTGACTGTTTGGTTGGCGTCACTGTCATAGCCAAAATGAGAGAGAACGACCTTGGAATCAAACTCAGTTGATTGCGGAGATTCTACTAAGAGCAGATATTGAACCGTGAGTTCTGATTTGGTCAGCGTACCAGTTTTATCAAAACAAACCACATCCACCCTGGCTAAGGTTTCTACCGCTGGTAGCTCTTGAACTAAAACATCTCTTTTTGCCAATCTGATGGCAGCCAGAGCAAAGGTGATGCTGGCAATTAGCACAAGTCCTTGCGGCACCATGCTTACGATGCTGGCAATAGCACTTACCAAGACATCAGTTCTGGTTTCACCAGAGGAAAATTTATCCCAACCACCAAAGGCTGTGATCTGACCGAAGCTCACTATTACCGCGAGCGGTAAAAGCAAAATGGATATCCAAAGAATTATGCGGTTCAAAGCCAGGCGGATTTCAGAGTTTGCCAGGGAGTATCTTCTAGCCTCAAGTGTCATTTTGCCCGAAAATGTTTCCAGCCCAACTCGACTTACCCTAGCTAAAGCAGTGCCTGAAATAACTAGAGAACCTGAAATTAGCTCCTGTCCGCTGAATTTCGAAACCGGCTCCGCCTCGCCGGATACCAAAGACTCATCAACCGACAAATTAGCGGATTGAAGAATAACCGCATCAGCAACAATTTGATCACCGGCCTTTAGTTCTAATAGGTCATCAACAACAATTGCCTCGATTGCTAATTCTTGGGATTTGCCATCTCTTCTAACTCTGGCTAACGGTGCGGTAATAAAGCTAAGTCGATCAAGAGCAAGTTTCGATCGCATCTCCTGCCCAATACCAACTGCAATGTTGATTATTACTGGGATTCCAAATAGTGCATCTTGCCATTTACCGATAATCAAGAGAATTGCAAAAGCCAGCCCCACCACAGCGTTGAATAATGTCAGCAGGTTGCTACGAAGAATATGTGAAATAGATCTGGAGCTTACGCTCTTTTGGGTATTGGCTAGCCCCAGAGCAAGTCTTTGAGAAACTTCCGCGACACTAAGGCCCTTTGCTGAGTATGTTTTCTCATCTAGGGGAGACAACTTCTTCCTAGCTTCGATAGAACTTTGGCCCTCCAGAGCGTTCTTCGGCTGTAATTTGCCTGCGCCTTTTGCTCCCATGATTTCTAGGCTAGCGGAGAAAAATTAGTGCAGGGATGTGCCTGCGATTTGCTTACCTATTCGTTGCAAAACCAAATCGAGCTAGTACCGAGTCCTCAATTAGTGCAACCAGGTTGTAGAGAATGATTGAGACTAGGGTGATCACTACCACGTAGGCCCAAACCTCGTTAGCCTTAGCTCTTCCAACCGCGGAAACAATTCCGTAGCCAATACCACTGCCGGTTGCTAGCCATTCAACTAGAAGAGCTCCTGTAATTGCTCCTGGCACGGAGATCTTTACAGCTGCAAAAAATGATGGCAGCGAACTTGGAAACGCGACGGTTCTAAGGATTGTAATCTTGT
Organism: Actinomycetota bacterium; assembly: GCA_010028615.1. Lineage (GTDB taxonomy): Bacteria > Actinomycetota > Actinomycetes > Actinomycetales > Microbacteriaceae > Rhodoluna. The sequence continues at coordinate 1,501 of RHAS01000112.1, read as the reverse complement.
TGGCTCCATACACCTTTGCCAAGTCATACATCGCGGGACTTACCGATCGAAGACCGAAGACGATGTTCACCAGTGCTGGAAAAAGAACCACAATGGCCCCCATTACAGCCACGGTGAGTTCGGCTCTACCGAAGATAAGAATAATTATTGGTGCCATTGCGATAAGTGGAACTGAGCGAAGCAACATGGCAATTGGCATAAGTGCTTGCTCTATACCTTTAGAGAGTGTGAAGAGCACAGATACCAATGTTGCAAATAGCATTCCAAAGGCAAAACCAATAGAAGCATCCAGCATGGTTTGACCAAGGGCCGTCATAACTAGTTCGCGATTTGCAATTGCATTATCGGAATTGAACAGGAAGTTATAAACATCGATTGGATTTTTGCCTATGTATGGGGTGACATCCAAGGCCCAAAGGCTAAACAACCACAGTGCTGAGACAACTGCTAATGAAATTAACGTGTTGGTGATGGTTCTAAGAACGCGCTTTGATAAAGAGTTCATCAGGCACCGCCGAGATTGCTCTTTGACCAAGGTGCAACTACCTTGGCTAAAAGGCCGAATAAGGCGTAAGCAAGACCGGCAATTGCTCCCGAGGCCAAAGCTAGACCCCAAACCCTGGCCACCTCTAAGCTCTGCTGGGCATTAACCAGAGCAGGGCCAAAACCTAGATCTGGACCGCCGACGTATTCGCCAAGGATTGCTCCCAGAAACGCTGCAGGAGCGGCGATACGTAAAGCAGCAAAGATAGAAGGAAGCGAAGCCAGCAATTGCACTTTTACCAGGCGCTGCCAAGCTCCACCGCCATAAACGGTCACTACATCGAGGCTGGCTCTATCGGCTGACTTTACCCCCGTTAGAGCGCCAACCATGGTGGTAAAAAAGACGCTTAGCCCTGCTAGAGCAACCGCGGCACCTGCTGGTTCACCTTCGGATGGAGCGCCAAGAACCAAACGGATTATCGGGCCGATAGCAACGATTGGGATGCAATAGGTGATTACAGCTATCTGGGTGGCTAGATTTTCTAGCTTTGGAACTACTAGCGCGATTGCTGCTAGTCCTAGAGCGCTGAGATTGCCAAATAGGAAGCCAAGACCAGCTTCAGTCAAAGTCAGCGAAGCGTTTTTCCAATAGAACTCGAAACCATCTTCAGCGAACTTAGTAATTACCTCTGCCGGGGTTGGGATCGCGCCAGTTCTAGCAATACCATCGTCGGAGCTTCTAGCAAAGATGGTAACCGCGGAAAGCCACCAAATACCGATAATTGAAAATGACCCGAGCGTGCCACCAATCCAGCGTGGCCTGGTCTTATTCATCAGTGGCGTTCTCTCCGTGAACACCAAAAAGTAGTTCTGATGCCCTATCGTGCAGAGCGTGAAATTCTGGAGTGCGCATCATCTCTATGGTTCGAGGGCGGGGGAGATTCACATCAATGATTTCTTTGATTCGACCGGGTCGAGCGCTCATCACGGCTACCTGATCGCTTAGGAAAATTGCCTC
>RHAS01000111.1 GCA_010028615.1 Actinomycetota bacterium | reverse complement strand
AAGTCTCTATCTTCATCACTTAAGGATTCAAGCGAAGCCTTGTCGACAAGGAGCAACTTCACTTCTGCTCTGAGCAAATCTAGAGATCGGAATTTTGCCAAAACCTTCATCAGGCTCAGTCTTGTCTCAGCAGATAGTTTGCTTCGATGGGTATCGAGGTATCCAGTTATTTCTGATGTGCCAATAACTTGATCGACGAAAAATAGGCTGTCAAAGTACTCGAATGGAGCGAGTTCCTTGGCTTTATTTACATCCGCCTCGTGGAAGTAGTGATAGGCCGATTCATAGAGTTCTAATTTCCAGAGAATTACCCCGAAACCTATGCAACCAGCATCTCTAGTTGCTGGATCATCTGCCAGCACCTGGACGAAAGAGCGGGCTAGTAGTTTGCTGTCCTTGTCGACATCTCTGGCGTATTCAACTACGGCCTGTTCAAAGTCTTTGCCCTTGGCCATGGCGCGCACTAATGGAGCGTTGTAGACCTGCCCTTTGAGTTTTCCAATAGTCAGCTTTTGGAAATAGATTGTGTTGCGGGCAGCACGTAACTCTAGGATTTGAGCAATCCCCGGCAAGGTGTTGTATTTTCTGACCAATTTGTAGACAAATGTCGGGTATTTCATCAATTTCCTTAGTTGGCTTATCTGGAGCTAAACGCTGAGCACTTCCACAATTCTACTTCTAGCCCTATCCAGAGCCGTTTAGGGCTAGGGCGAGCAATTCTAAGTGCCTGCTCCATACACTAAGCCTTAGATAACAGGTAAGGAAAAACGACATGAAAATAGCGATTTGGATTCTAATTTTCGCCTTTTCTGCCAGCGGAATTCTTCACCTAGTTAATCCAGAAGCTTTTCTCTGGCTCATGCCACCATGGTTACCCGAGCCGCTAGCGCTGATCTATATAAGCGGAATCTTTGAGTTGGTTTGTGCTGCTGGCTTGCTCTTCAAACAGCGGTGGGCTGGGTGGCTATCTGCCTTAGTTCTACTCGCAATATGGCCAGCCAATATCTGGTATGCCTTTAGTGTTCTGGAGTCAGAAAATATTGGCCTGATTATAACTGCATGGCTGAGATTACCTTTACAGGTTCCTCTCATCTATTACTCAGTGAAGTTTGCACAAAGCAAGATATCTACATAGCCTGTGTCTTAGGTAGGTGAATTAGATGAAATCTCCAATTATTAGGAGAGTCTTGCTAGGCACATTGGTGCTCGGTTTAATTGCTGGCATAACAGTAGTTGAAATTGATAATGCTAATCTCACCGCCGCCATCGCAAAACAGAATGCTAAGCCAAAGCCAGATCCAATTCCAGAGAACCCTGATCCAATTCCAGAGGTTGAAGAACCAATCAGCCAGATTCAAGTCATCAAAGACAAACTTGCTCAAGATGGCTGCAACCTAAACGCAGACATCACAACTGTCAGGCTGGCTCTAGGCACCTGTAAGTTTCTTTTAATTGGGGACTCCCTGGGTAATAACTTGGCCTACGGAATGATTCCGCAGCTAAGCGAACAAACGACGCTTACATTTACTCGACAGGCAAAAGCTTCAACGGGCTTATCTAATCCTTGGTTTTATAACTGGCATACCAACCTCGCCACATTCCTAAAAACTTATAAACCAAACCTGGTAATTGTTTTTCTCGGTGCCAATGACCGCCAAGATTATGTAATCAATGGAGTCAGGCAAGTCTTTGGAACAGAAGCATGGAAGAAAACCTATCGAGCAAACATTTCTAAGTTAGCCACCGCGGCAACTAAATCTGGAGCCTATGTGCTTTGGATTGGAATGCCAATTATGAAGCCCTATAACTATGCCAAGGGGATCACGCTAATTGATGAGCAGTTTGCCCTGACGGTTCCGCAAGTTCCAGGTGCAATTTACCTCGGCACCAGAGCCTACACGGCAGATGCATCAGGGGCTTATCGTGGCTGGGCGATGGTAAATGGCAAGTACTCACAGATTAGAGGCGAAGACGGCATTCACTTCACGGCTACGGGGCAACAGGTGATGGCTACCTATGTAATCAACTACATCAATCGCACCTACCATGTGAAATTGACTCCGCATAATCCGCGCTACATCACAAAATAGAACGAAGCCAGAAATTCTCAACAAGTGAGATAGTGAGCCAACTAGCAGCTAGGCAAATAACGCCAACACTTAGCGCAGAGAAGCCATCTTTTTTCAAAGTGACCGACCGGTGTATTGGCCTTTCAAAAAAGTGATAGGTGAGCACGCTGCAGCTAAGTGCCCCAGCTAAAAACACCCAGCTCATATTCGGATCTGTTATCGGCTGCTCAATCTGCTTTGGAAGCACCAGCCAGAGAAAGTGCCAGAGGTAAAGCGAATAGGAGATATCTCCCAGATACCTAAGTGGCTTGATACCTAACTTCTGAATTGGAGCCCAAAGCAGCAATACTGTTCCAAAAGCTGGTAGCCAAGCCAGAAAGCCTGGGTAACTACTTTGTGAGTTAAGTAAGAACATTGAAGCGATAAGAAGCGCTAACCCCAAAAAGCCTGCGAACTTGAAGCGCTTGGTCACAGCAAAGGTTGCCACGAGGCCACCTAAGGCTAGCTCCCAGAATCGAGTAAACGGGGAGAAGTAGGAGGCGACAGGATCAATCAGAGTCTGGGTGATGCTCCAGTAGCTAGAGCCAATTATCGATAGCAGCAGAAAAATTCTGAGCGCAGCAAGTTTTGTTTTTTCAGAGCTAAATCGACTCAGTAGAAAAATCACTATTGGATAAACCAGATAAAACTGCTGCTCTACCGCAAGCGACCAATAGTGGGTCAATAGTGATTGGTCTAGACCTGCAATAAAGTAATTCGACCCTGTGTTGATAAGTCGAAAGTTAGTCGCGTAAAGAGTTGCCCATTTAGCATCGGTTAGAAGATCTGGATTAAAGGCCTTGCCTGAAAATAAAATACTTGCAATTACTGTTACGCAGACCACTAAAGCTGCGACCGGGAAGATTCTGGTAAATCTGGAAACCCAAAACTCTTTCAGGTTTCCAAAAAACCGATTTACCGGTTTTTTCATAAGCGAGAGGGTTATCACATAACCACTGACTACTAGAAATATGTCAACACCGATGTAGCCGGCTTCAAAACCTGAGAGATTGAGATGAAGCGCAATAACTAAAATGATGGCGAGCGCTCTAAGGCCTTGGATGTCTGCTCGAAAAGTGCTTGATCTAGAGCTAATCGGTGCCACGTTGCTCATAATCAGTTGCCTCCTGGCCGTTGCTCATAAGTTTAGTTTGGTGCATTGAAACAACGACTTAAGGATTACGAGATTTTGTAGGGAAAATCTAAAAAATGGTTAAGTATTTATGCTCTAGAGCATTTATACTCTAAGTATGGGAAGACTACCAAAGCAAGAAAAAGACCAGGTCGATAATTTGGTTGAGAGCTGGCGCATCAAGCGCAAGATCTCTCGTCAAGAACTTGCCGACTTGGTGGGGGTGCATTATCAAACAATGAGTTACATCGAACGTGGGGAATATGCTCCAACTCTTGCCCTGGCGCTAAGACTAGCCGAAGCCCTTGATTGCAAGGTCGAGCAATTATTCAAATTGAGAGTGAGCGTAAAGTGACTAAGAGCAAGATTATTCGAAATTTCCAAGAGGCCAGAGTTCAGCGCATCTTGGCGACCCCGGCTACCGGATTGATTACTAAGCCATGGGTTCGCAGAGCACTTGCTGTA
>RHAS01000012.1 GCA_010028615.1 Actinomycetota bacterium | reverse complement strand
TTCTTTTTACCCTTATCCTTCTTTGCCACAGGCCTCGGGCCAGTTGGCATGCCCATCGGCATACCTGGAATAGCGGGAGTCCCGCCCTTGGCAACGGTCTTCATCATTTTGGCTGCCTGCTCAAAACGATTTACCAAAGAGTTCACATCGGTAACCGTCATGCCCGATCCCTTTGCGATTCTTAGCCTCCTGGAGCCGTTCAAAATCTTCGGATCACGTCTTTCCTTGGGGGTCATCGAAAGAATAATTGCTTCGGTTTTAGTAATTTCTCGATCGTCAAAATTATCCAGCTGGTTCTTTAGCTTTCCAGCTCCCGGGATCATGCCGAGCATGCTCTTGATCGAACCCATCTTTTTGATCTGATTCATCTGCTCCAAGAAATCTTCCAACGTGAAGCTGTCCTTGGCCATCTTCTCGGCAAGTTCTGCCGCCTGCTGCTCATCGAAGGCCTGCTGAGACTTCTCAATTAGGGTGAGAATATCTCCCATGTCCAGAATTCGGCTAGCCATTCGATCAGGGTAGAAAGGCTCAAAGCTGTCTAAATCTTCACCGGTTGAAGCAAAAAGAATTGGCTTACCGGTAACCTGAGCAACCGATAGCGCCGCACCACCTCTGGCATCACCATCTAATTTGGTCAGTACTACATTTCATCGGGCTCAACGGCCTTGGCAATACTCTTCGCCTGATCCATCATTTCTTGATCAACGCCGGTTCTACCTGCGGTATCAACAATTACGATGGAGAATTCTTTACGAGTTGCCTCTCTGATTGCATCCTTGGCTACCGACACTGGATTACCGACACCGTTTCCAGGTTCCGGAGCAAAGACTGGGACAGCTACTTTTTCTCCGAGCACCTGAAGTTGATTTACCGCGTTTGGTCTTTGTAGGTCACAGGCGACAAGTAATGGGGTTTCGCCTTGGGACTTTAACCACTTCGCTAGTTTTCCAGCAAGGGTAGTTTTACCAGAACCTTGTAATCCGGCCAACATGATTACAGTTGGCGGCTTTTTAGCAAATTGTATTTTTCTTGCGCTGCCACCTAAAATACCGACAAGTTCCTCTTGAACAATCTGGACAACCTGCTGTGCTGGGTTTAGCGCTTGGGAAACCTCATCGCCTAAAGCTCTCTCGCGGATGCTTGCGATAAATCCCTTGACGACTTCAAGAGCTACGTCTGCTTCTAATAGTGCTCGGCGTATCTCTCGAAGAGTTGCATCAATATCGGCAGCGGATAGTTTTCCCTTAGAACGTAAGTTTCTAAAGGTTTCCGCCAGCCTTTCAGAGAGATTATTAAACAACTAGATCTGTCCTAACAGTCCGCCAACAAAGTCTTTGGGTTCGAAGAAACCAAAATCATCAATCCCCTCACCCACACCTATTAACTTAACTGGAATATCTAATTCCCGCTGAATCGCATAGACAATTCCACCCTTGGCACTGCCGTCGAGCTTGGTAAGCACCAGTCCAGTAACTTTAGCCACGTCGGTAAAGGCTTTAGCCTGACCAAGCGCATTTTGACCGGTGGTTGCATCAATCACTAAAAGTGTCTCGTCGACAACTAACTGCTTTTCAACTATTCGCTTGATTTTGGCTAACTCATCCATTAGACCCTGCTTGTTTTGAAGCCGGCCAGCAGTATCGATGATAATCACATCGGTATTTTCGGCGATACCTGTTGCCACTGCCTGAAAGGCTACCGAGGCAGGGTCAGCGCCTGATTCAGCGGCTATAAGTTTTGCCCCTGCTCGATCAGCCCAGGTGGCCAACTGGTCAACCGCAGCTGCTCTAAAAGTGTCGGCGGCGGCTATGGTTACCTTAGCTCCAGATTTGGTTAGGTAGTTGGCAAGTTTTCCTATTGTTGTCGTCTTACCAGCACCATTGACTCCAACCACCAAGATGACCTTGGGTAATTCAGCCTCTTCTAGGTTTAGTTCACTATCGCCTCTAGTTAGCCGTTCGATAAGTATTGATGCTAAGAGTTCACGAAGTTCTAATTCGCTTGAAACCGCTTGTCTTTTCGCTCTTGATTTCAATTCGGCGACCAAATCGGCTGCAGCATCGACACCGAAGTCAGCCTGAATCAAGACATCTTCTAAAGAATCAAGATCTTCCAGATCAAATTTGACCCTAGAAAATACTGACCTGATTGAAGCTCCGAGATTTTTCTTTTCAGTTGGCTGGTTTTGACTCTCGGAACTATTTTTCCTACGCCAGAACATATTGGCTACGCTGACTCTTCAATACGTTGTCCAATTACCGTGCTGACACCCTGCTGCATGGCAACACCGTATAGCGAGTCGGCTATCTCCATGGTGCGCTTTTGGTGGGTAACGATAACTAACTGCGAGGACTGCTTCAGATCATTAAAGATATTTAGCAGCCTGCCAAGGTTGGCGTCATCCAGTGCAGCCTCAACCTCGTCTAGGACATAGAAGGGCGAAGGGCGAGCCTTAAAGATTGCAAACAGCAGCGCCAGTGCAGCAAGGGATCTTTCACCACCGGATAGTAGCGATAATCTTTCAATTCGCTTTCCAACAGGTTTGACGTTCACCTCGATACCGGTGGTGAGTAGGTTGTCGTGGTCGGTTAGATAGATAGAACCGGTACCACCTGGGAAGAGCACTGGGAAGACCTGCTCGAAGGCCTTTTTAGTATCGGCAAAAGCCTCTTCGAAGATGCTCTGCATCTTTTCATCAAGTTCTTTGATGATCTGAATCAAGTCGGTGCGAGTTTTATTTAGATCAGCAAGTTGCTCAGTCAAGAAGGCGTGACGCTGTTCCAAAGCTGCGAACTCTTCTAGAGCAAGCGGGTTCACCTTACCTAAGCGGTCAAGGAGTCGTTCTGCTTCGTGCAGGCGCTTTTGCTGCTCGGCGCGGTTAAACATCTTTGGAGCATCTGGATTATCTGGATCAGGGATTAGCTGTTCTGGACCGAACTCGTTGATGAGCGTGTGCTGGTCGAGTCCTAGCTCTTCGGTTGCCCGAGCGGAAAGATTACTTAGATTCAAACGCTTCTCGTGGTTAGCCAACTCAATATCGTGCACCGACTCGGTCAGTTGACTTAGTCGATTCATCAAGGTTGCGGTCTCGCCCCTGAGCGTGACCAATTCTTCGTTCTGATTCTTACGCTTACTCTCTAAATCGTGCAGCGCAATCTTGGCAACCTGCGCGGAGGCCTCGATAGCGCTAATAACGGTCGGTAGCGATTGCAAAACATTTCTAGCGTTTTGTAATTGTTGAGCGCGGTTCGCTGCCTGAAGCTTGGCTTGCTCTATTGCGCCTAGCGCTTCATTGATCTGATTGCGTAAACCAGTGGCTCTATCGCTTTCAACGCGAAGTCGCTTATTTGCTGAACCTAGCTCCACCCGAATATCTAGTTCTTTTGCGCGAGCGTTCTCTAACGCTGCGGCTAGTTGTTCACGATCACCCAGGTCTGCGGCGGGCCGCTCGGTGTTAGTGAACTGGGCATAGTTTGATTTGGTGGCCTCGACCTGCTGCTCAGCAGTAGCAATTGCCGTGCTCATTTGATCTAGCACGCTAGCCAAACGATTCTTCTCGCCCTCTAATGCTTCAAGTTGAACTCTGGCCTTACCAAGTTTCTCTGCATTGGCAGCTAGATCAGAATCGTGACGCTTTAGTTCAGCTAAAGCCCTAGCGGCAGCCTCTTTGGCAGCGCTCTCCGCCTGACGTTTGGAAACCAATTCTGCTCGAAGCTGCTCAATACGATTGGTTACCTCCGCCAAAGAAGCTTCTGCGGCATCGCGCGCAGCGACCAGCTCAACCTTTGAAGGTTGCTGACCTGAACCACCGCGAATCACCGACTCGGTAATCACATCGCCTGATTTGGTGATGACTACTAGCTCGGAACTTAGCTGTCCGCGGTTGTAGAGGTTTCTGGCGGCGTTGATGTCGCTTACGATTACCACATTTCGAAGGGTTGCCAAAATACCACTCGGTGCACTAACTACGTCCACAGCATTTATTGCACCATCAAGATTTGGAAGCTGTTCCGGCTTTAGCTGGTTTTCAATATCGGCGATCACCAATTGAGCCCAACCGCCGTCGGTTTGCTTCAGGTGATCGATAGCCTGGAGAGCTTCATCCCTAGAATCAGCGACAATCGCATCTGCCAAACTACCGAGCGCTGCCGCAATGGCAGCTTCGTAACCTGGCTCGATTCGCATGTGATTTGCCAATAGGCCACGGATACCTCTAAGCCCTGCACTGGTTAATTCGCTGGTTCCATCTTTTTGCTCAAGAGTCAGATCCAGTGTGCTGCGCTTTGAAACTAATGAATCACGTTCGCGCTCTGCTTGATGTAACTGCTCTCTAGTTTGCTCAATAGCGCTGGTGGCTTCGGCAACAGCTTTGGTAGCCAACTCATATTTAGTTTCGTAGCTGTTATCACTGGGTTGATTCCGGTTGTGCTCTTGTTCTAATTCGCGAAGTGCCAACTCGGCATCTTGGAAGCGTCGCGTCGCATCGGCAACAGTTTCTTCCTGACGTGCATACTCTTCTTTCAGAGAATCAACTCTGGCTTGAGCCAAAGTGATTTCACCGGAGAGTGAAGCCAACCTTGCGTCATACTCAGAAATTTCTTTTGATTTTTGTGCTGCTTTATTATCAAATTCATCGATTCTCCAATAGGGCAACCCGTTGATTAGCAATTGCCAACATCGAGCGAAAACGCTGCAGCACCGAATCGAAGGCGAAGGCGAGGCTACGCGCAGTTTCTACCTCGCTGGACATCTGCAGATTCTCGAGTTCAGTTAGACGGGCGTTATTTTCATCAAGCTGCTGCTGCAGAATGTTTCTTTCGGCTTTACGATTAGCTTCCGATTGGGAGGTTTCTTCAAGACCGTTGATTAGATCCACCATGTCGGCGGCTAATAATCTGGATTTTGCATCGCGAACCACGCTGGCAATGCCTTGAGCCTGTCTCGCAGTCTCTGCTTGCTGGCCTAAAGGTCGCAGTTGTCTTCTAACTTCACCAGCTAAATCATTCAGGCGAGTTAGATTAGCCTTCATCGCTTCAAGCTTGCGCTCGGTTTTTTCCTTGCGCCTTCTGTGCTTCAAGATTCCGGCAGCTTCTTCTATATAGCCGCGACGCTCTTCAGGGGTGGCTTTTAGAATTCCATCTAACCCAAACCGGTATCAGAGAGAAGTTCTTGAACATCAAGCAATCGACAGGGCTCACCGTTTATTGCATACTCTGATCCGCCGGTGCGGAAAAGAGTTCTTGATATGGTCACCTCGGCATACTCGATTGGAAGCGCTCCGTCGCTGTTATCAATAGTGAGCGAGACTTCGGCACGACCCAGTGGACCTTTGGTAGCGGTACCAGCGAAGATGACGTCTTCCATCTTGCCGCCGCGCAGAGTCTTTGGACCCTGCTCACCCATCACCCAGGCGAGAGCATCAACTACGTTTGACTTTCCAGAACCATTTGGCCCAACCACACAGGTTACGCCCTTTTCGAGGGCGAAAGTCGTAGGGGTAGCGAACGACTTAAAGCCCTTAAGGGTCAGGCTTTTTAGATGCAAAATAGTTCGCTTTCGTAGGTAATTACTTCTCTATAAAAAATTACCTTATATAAATCGCTAGTCTTGCCAGCCAGCGGTGTTTTTAGCCCCTCGACTGCCTTAGTTTTTGGCAGTTTGGGCAAAAATGCGAGCCGCGGTTCATCCAGCTATCCCTTCGGATGGCTCGGCCACAGCGATTGCAGGGTAAACCGGTTTGCCCGTAGGCGTTCAGATTGATGCTGAAAAAGCCTGATTCGCCGTTGACATTCTTGTATTGCTCATCAAAGCTTGTCCCTCCTGCGGCAACTGCCTCAGCCAGGACCTGCTGAATCTCATCCAGTAGCAGAACTGCCTTAGCCCTGGAGATACTGGCGGCTGGTTGGTCATAGTGAATACGTGCTCGCCATAAAGACTCATCTGCATAGATATTGCCAATTCCGCTAATTACCTGTTGGTCCAAAAGCACCCGCTTGATACCTGAGTTTTTTTGACGAAACCTTGCTAACACCTGATCTGGATCAAAGTTGATATCCAACGGGTCTCGGGCAATATGTTTGGCCTGGGTCGGAATCAAATTCTCCCAGCGAAGATCGGCTGTTTCACCGGAAAATCCTCCAGCTAAGCCATCTTCGGTAGGTTCCATCACATCTATAGCCAGTGAGCCGAATATGCGCTGATCAACAAAACGCAGCTCTAGCTTGCTTCGATCTGAACAACGCAGATTGATGGTAACCCGATTTAGAGGCTCTGCTGCAAAATCTCTGGTTCGAAGAAGTAGCTGCCCGCTCATTCCAAGATGCCCCATCAAGGCAATTGGAGTTTCATTTTTCTTGACACTAAGTGGTAGCCAGAGAAACTTTCCGCGCCTAACCGCAGCTTCAATGCTTCTACCAGTTAACGTCTCAATGAAATCGCGGCTTCCAGCTAAGTGCCTTCGCAGGCTCCGTCGATCGTGCACGGTGACATCTAGCACTTTAGCGCCGGTGAGATTCTCGGCTAAACCCAACCTGACTGTTTCAACTTCGGGTAACTCAGGCAATTACTCACCCCGCAGGGTCGACAGAGCAAGACTGGCAGCCATGGCTTCAGCTGCTTTGCGGGATTTTCCTTCACCTGTTGCAATAGTCTTTCCACCAATAATTACATTGGCGAAAAAGATGCGCTGGTGATCGGGTCCGGTGAAGGTAACCTCAAACTCTGGTTCTGGCCAGCCATTTTTCTTTGCAAAATCAAGTAGCACGGTTCTCGGTTCGCTGGTTTCGAGAAGAACTTCCCTATCGTCGATTAGTGGAAAGACGTATTTTGAAATTATGACTCTGGCAGATTCAAGCCCACCAGAAATAAATGCTGCACCAATAAGCGCTTCAAAGGCATCTGCCAAGATGTTTGGTTTGGATGATCCACCGCTACCGGATTCACCTTTACCTAGTTTTATGAACTCACCTAGACCTAGGTCCATGGCAGCGATGCTGAGTGTTTTTGCGGAAACGGTGGCATTCCGTAATCTAGATAGCTCGCCCTCAGAAAAATCTGGGTTAGCCCGATAAAGGTAATCAGTAACGATAAAACCTAAAACTGAATCGCCCAGAAATTCCAGGCGCTCGTTATCTGGAGTTTTTCCATTCTCGTATGAATAAGAAGAATGAGTTAGAGCCAAATCAATTAGACCTGGGTCAATAGAGATGCCAAGCCGCATAGTGAGCGTGGCGTAATCCAATCTGAGTAAGCCTAAATTTAGGCGTCAGCTACCTTGCGACCCTTGTACTCGTAGAACTGAACGTCACCGTTCGAGTCTTCTACGGCACGGGCACGGTGCGGCAAGCTATAGACGGTCTTACCGTTGACGACGCTCTTAACCAACTGGGTGTTATTAGCGACCCAAGCTGAACGACGGTGACGGGTGTTTGATCTCGACATACGTCTTTTAGGAACTGGCATCAGTTATCCCTTTCTTTAGAAAACTTCTTCAACTCACTCCACCTTGAATCAATCGGAGCTTCATGAGCGTGATTTGGATCTTCAACCATCTTCACGCCACATTCGGGGCACAGACCTAGACAGTCTTCGCTGCAAATTGGGGTGAACGGAAGATTTAGAACAACCGAATCAACGATGACCTGTTCCAAGTCGATTTGCTCGTCCTGAACCAGCAAGTCATCTTCTACCTCTAAAGAATAGGCGAAAAGCTCTTGAATATCTACCTTGATTGGCATTCGAACCGGGTCTAGGCACCTAGAACACTCGCCTTGGGCATCTGTTTGGAGCTCTCCAGAGACATAAATACCTTCATGAACGCTCTCTAGACGCAATTTCAGGTCTATCTCGCCACCTTTGGCCACCCTTGCCAAACCTGCCCCCAGTTCGCTCTCTAGGTGAATCTTGGTATGCATCTCACGCATGGTGCCAGCACGATGCATCAGATCATGCACTGGGATTACAAAGTTACTCATTTACCCAAGAGCTTTCTAGCTACCGGCTCTGGCACATACTTAGAAATATCTCCGCCCAAATCGGCAACTTGCTTGACTAGCGAAGACGAAACAAAGCCGGTTCGAGGATCCCCCGGGATAAACACAGTCTCGATACCACTGAGGTCGCGGTTAACCTGAGCCATCGGTAACTCATAATCCAAGTCAACGGTGCTACGAATACCTTTGACCAAAGCATCGGCATTTACCGTCTTACAGTAATCAACCAATAATCCAGTATCAAAAGAGTTGATTACAAAATTGCCCGGCTGATTTTCAAGCACTTCGGAAATCATGGCAACTCTTGCTGCTGCCGAGAACCTTGGCTTTTTATTTGGATTATGAACCACTACGACGTGCACGGTATCAAACATCTTGGCAGCCCGAATAGCAATATCGAGATGCCCGAAAGTGAATGGGTCAAAAGAACCTGGATAAACGGCGATGGCCATGCATCAAGGTTAGCGAACTATCCCTTAGTTAGGTAGTCCGCTCTGGCTTGATCTAGCAAATCAAGAGATAGCGCTAGGTTAGGGTGTTTTTCCAGAGTGGGGTCCTCAGCAAATAAACCAAGCACTTGGTCTCTGGCTTTTTGGATAATCGGCTGATCTTTTAGTACCCGGAGCAGTTTCAAGCTAGATCTACCGCCTGACTGACTAGCTCCGAGGACATCTCCCTCTCGACGTAATTCAAGGTCGATTTCGCTCAATTTGAAACCGTCACTAGTTTCGGCAACAGCCTTCACTCGTTCTAGAGCTAAGGAACCTTCTTCTGCTGCTGTGAGCATCAGCGCTAGTCCAGGTAGCGATCCTCTCCCTACTCGGCCTCGTAACTGATGCAATTGAGAAATACCGAAGCGATCGGCATCAAGAATCACCATGGTTGTCGCGTTCGGAACATCAACCCCAACTTCAATAACCGTGGTTGACACCAAAATATCTAGCTCACGATTAGTAAATTTAGCCATCACCTCGGCTTTAGTTTCAGAACTCTGCCTGCCGTGTAAAAGCCCGATTCTTAATCCAGCAAGAATTGGATTTGCCTTTAGCGATTCGGCAACTAGTGTCGCGGCAGCTAGTGGCCGCTTAGGTGTATCAAGCAGATCCGATTCGATTATGTCCTCAGGATCATCTTTTTCGTCAATCCTGGGGCAAACCACAAAAGCCTGTCTCCCCTTTGCCACTTCTTCAGCAACTCGTTGCCAGACTCTAGCTACCAGAGCGGGTTGACTATCGGTAACCACGTGCGAGGCTATTGGCGAGCGCCCCGATGGAAGTTGATCAAGTATAGAAATATCCAGATCTCCAAATACTGTCACAGCAAGAGTTCGCGGAATCGGGGTGGCGGTCATGGTGAGCACATGCGGGGCAGTTTTGCCTTTCAGGCGCAGCGCTTCACGCTGTTCGACACCAAAGCGGTGCTGCTCATCAATGACGATTAGCCCTAGATCATAAAATTCAACCTTGTCGGCAAAAAGCGCATGGGTGCCGACGATTATTTTTGCTTTTCCTGAAACAATTGCCAGCATCGCGCTTTTGCGCTCCGCAGTGGCAAGCTGTCCCGTTAGCAGAGTTAGCCCTAATTCTGCTGCCCGCTTTTCCCCAAGGGTTCGAAGAATTGACTGATAGTGCTGCGAGGCAAGCACTTCGGTTGGAGCTAATAGTGCAGACTGGCCATCGCTCTCAGCGATAGTAAGCATGGCTCGCACCGCTACCAAAGTTTTACCAGAGCCGACCTCACCTTGGAGTAATCGGTTCATTGGGTGACCGGCTGCTAAATCCTCGGCTATTTCATTGCCAATCAATACTTGTTTCTCGGTCAACGTAAAGGGCAGTGAACTGTCAAATTGCTCAAGTAAGCCACCGGGTTTAGCCTCGCGAACAGGAGATAACTGATTCATACTCAATAGCCTCGACCGAATAAGTGTTGCCTGCAGCATGAATGCTTCTTGGTAGCGAAGTCGTTCAATGGCGTCTTTAGCCTCTTGCAAAGTCTTAGGCTGGTGTATTTGCCTAATGGCAGCATCAAGTGAAATCAGATCAGAAACTAGATCTTCCGGAATCTCATCGACTACAGTCTCCAAGCCATCGAGGATTATCTTCACGGATCTTTGAATCATCCAGGTGGTGCAGTTAGCAGAAGCTGGGTAAATAGGTATCGGCAGTTCTGCCCAGGCCTTGGCTACCTCATCTTCAATCTCATCGCTGAATAACGCATAGTCGGGATGAGATAGTTGCAATTTTCCGTTGAAGCTTCCGATCTTGCCAGACCAGAGCCCTCTGGAACCTGGCAGTAGTTTTTGCTTACGCCAAGCCTGATTGAAAAAAGTTGCAGTGACAAAGCCTTCACCATCGGTAATCTTTACCTCGAGTATGTGGCCAGCTTTACCTTTCATGCGGCGCTCACTGACATCAACAACGTCGGCAATCAGGGTAGCGCTCTCACCTACCGGTATCTCAGAGATTTTGGTAAGTTCACCGCGAGCTGTGTATCGGCGAGGATAATGGGTGAGCAGGTCAGCTACCGTTACCAAGCCAAGGCTTTTAGCCAAAGCCTTGGCGGTTTTTTCACCAAGCAATCTGTCCAACTTGGTTTGTGGTAGCAGCATGGTTAAATCTTCCTCGATGCTCTGGCTAAGTTAGGCTAGGCACACTATGACCAGAATCATCGGCGGCGTAGCTGGTAGCAGAACGCTAGTCTCGCCAGCGAAATCAACCAGACCAACCAGCGATCGAATTCGTGAAAGCATTTTTAGCCGTTTGGATGCTCTAAACCTTATCGAAGAAAGTAAGGTTTTGGATCTTTATGCGGGAACCGGTGCATTAGGTCTGGAAGCGGCCAGCCGTGGGGCAAGCCGAGTGGTTTTTGTTGAAAATAATAAGCAGGCGTTAGGTGGCATCATTCAGAATTTCAGGATGGTAAAACAAGCCTTGCAAAAAGAGAACCTAGATTGCGATTTCCAGGCAGTTGGAAAAACTGTGCAAAGCTTCTTGGCTAACCAGCAAGAAAGTTTCGATCTAGTCTTCATCGACCCGCCATATGAAATCTCTAACGACTCAATTAGCGATGTGTTGAATTTAGTTATCCCCTTTTTAGAGCCAAATTCCAGCGTGATAGTTGAACGATCTAGTCGTGATACGCAGCCAATAATCCCTTCGGAATTAAGCCTTACCGAAACCAGGAACTACGGTGACACGGTAATTTACTGGCTCAACAATTAGACTGAACCGGTGCAAGAACCAGCAAAGACGCAGTGGGCAAAAATACAAACCATGGCTTTGGCCAGGGCATTTAGCCTTCTCGGAACAGAACTAACTATATTCACACTAGTTTTCCGTGAGAAGGAACTAGGCCCAGCAGCGGTAGCGGCATTATTTATTGTTGGAACACTCCCTGTCATTATCTTCTCCCCGCTTGCTGGAACCATTGCCGATCGCTTCTCCACCAAAAAAGTGATTCCAATTCTTTCAATCATCGGCGGTGCTGCCGTGTTTGCTCAAACACAGCGACTTGACACTTGGGCGATACTTACCTTACTTTTCATAGCTAATACCTGCGCATCGATTATCGGCCCAACCTGGGCTAAGTTGACTCCCCTTTTGGCAAGAAAAGATGACATTAGCCGAGCAATGGGAACTATCCAAAGTTACTTTTCACTAGCCGGTCTTTCTGGTCCAGCAGTTGCAGGAATACTAGTTTCACAAACCGGCTATGTGATCACATTTATTATCGACGGAATTTTCACTACCCTGATTGCAGTGGTGCCTTTCTTGATTGGCGTGAATCATGAACCAGAGAAGCTAAAAGAAGGTGAGAAGACCGAAATGACCAAGGGCTTTAGGTTCCTCATGCAAAACAACTTGCTAAGAGCTCTAATTATTTTGGTCTTCACGATGGTGCTTTGCCTTAGCGTTATCAATGTCGGAGATGTTTTTTTGCTCACCGATGTCCTTGGTGCAGATGCCTTCATTTATGGTCTGGTCGGTTCGTTCTTCGCAATAGGGACTCTGCTATTTAGTTTGTTTGCTGGAGTCAAGAAATTTACCGGCAAGCAAGAATTGCAAATTCTAGGTATCGGCATGGCAATCATGTCGCTTTCCGCCTTCGGGGTTGGTATGGCGGTTCACTACATCATGGTCATGGTGATCTGGTTTATCACCGGCATGGCCAATGCCACGATCAATAGCTACGGCGTTGGCATGATGATTAAAGTCACCCCGCACGAATTCCAGGGTAGAGTATTTGCCGCCTTCGGCGCTTTGGTTTCAATAGCCAGTATCTCGGCAATGTCTTTAGCCGGATGGCTAATCGATGCATTCGGGGTAAGGGAAGTCTTCATTTTTGCCGGAATAGCCGCGTTCGTGGCTTTCTTGAGCCTATTTCCTACCGTTTACCGAGAACAGCTAAAGGTTCTTAAAGATCACGCTTAGGTGATCCGATATAAAGCTGCTGTGGTCTACCAATCTTGGTTGCCGGATCGTGGTTCATTTCACGCCAGTGCGAGATCCAACCTGGTAGCCGACCCATTGCGAAAAGAGCTGTGAACATTCTGGATG
>RHAS01000110.1 GCA_010028615.1 Actinomycetota bacterium | reverse complement strand
CCGGTATAGAACAAAATACGCTCGGTGGTAGTGGTCTTACCGGCGTCAATGTGCGCCATGATACCGATGTTGCGAACCTTGTTTAGGTCGGTCAATACTTCCTGGGCCACGATGGTCCTTTTCTGCTAGTTATTTTCTTCTTACTAAATAGAACAACCGCTTGCTAAACAAAAAGTTAACAAGCGGAAGCTCCTAATTCTTACCAACGGTAATGTGCGAAAGCCTTGTTGGACTCTGCCATCTTGTGGGTGTCTTCACGACGCTTAACTGCAGCACCTAGGCCGTTAGAAGCATCGAGAATCTCATTCATTAGTCGCTCGGTCATCGTCTTCTCGCGACGAGCCTTCGCGTAACCAACCAACCAGCGAAGAGCTAGCGTGTTAGCACGGTGCGACTTAACTTCAACTGGAACCTGGTAGGTTGAACCACCAACACGACGTGAACGAACCTCAACTGTTGGACGAACATTATCCAGAGCCTTCTTTAGAAGAACTACTGCATCCTGTCCACTCTTAGTTGCGGCACCTTCAAGAGCGCCGTAGACGATTGATTCGGCTACTGACTTCTTACCGTCTAGCAAAATCTTGTTTACCAAAGTGGTTACTACCGGTGAACCATAAACTGGATCGACCACCACTGGCTTCTTGGTTACTGGACCTTTACGAGGCATTACTTACCCTTCTTCGCACCGTATTGGCTTCTTGCCTGCTTACGGTTCTTCACTGCTTGGGTGTCTAGAGCACCACGAACGATCTTGTAACGAACACCAGGAAGATCCTTCACACGACCACCGCGCACTAGCACCATCGAGTGCTCCTGTAGGTTGTGGCCTTCGCCTGGGATGTAGGCGGTGACTTCGATACCGTTTGACAACTTAACACGTGCCACTTTACGAAGCGCCGAGTTTGGCTTCTTCGGTGTGGTGGTGTAAACACGGGTGCACACGCCACGACGCTGCGGGCTCTGCTTTAGAGCTGGCGCCTTGGTCTTTGATACCTTTGCGCTGCGACCCTTACGGACCAACTGCTGAATTGTTGGCACTACTTCTCCTTGTGTTTTCGGCTACCTAGATAACCGTCTTGCTTTGTTTTAGACACAGCGATTTACTGCATCTTTTTCACTGTTTTATCCCACCAGAGTCCTTAGATCAGGCTCGGAAGACAAGGGTTTAAACAAACCTTTGTTAGCCTACCTGAAAGAACTCGGGTGGGTCAAACAGAATTTTTGGACTATTCCTTCGAATCTGACCAGTCGTCAAAATCAGCTGAGAATAGGTTAGCCGGGGCAAATTCCTCACCTTCGGCTGCAACTGGGGCATCCCAGATGCGGTTTGGATAGCGCTCTGCCTTGGCTTCCTCGGTAGCTTCGACCTCAACGGCGCGATAACCCCTAAGACCCGTACCGGCTGGGATCAACTTACCGATGATTACGTTCTCCTTCAAACCATCGAGGGAATCCACTTGCTTCTCTAGAGCAGCCTGTGTCAACACTCTTGTGGTCTCCTGGAAAGAAGCCGCAGAAAGCCATGACTCGGAAGCAAGCGAAGCTCGAGAAATTCCTCGCACATCTGGTCTTGCCTCTGCAGGCTTTCCACCAGAAGCTCTGACTTCCAGGTTCTTCTGTCTGAACTTACGCTTGTTTACCTCACGGCCAGGCAGCATGTCTGTGTCGCCTGAATCAAGAACGGTAACGTTGGCCTGCATTTGTCTGACGATGATTTCCAAGTGCTTATCGTGAAGAGGAACACCTTGAGAGTTATAGATTGCCTGAACACTTCGAATAATCTCAGCAGCACAAGCCTTCGCTCCTCTCAGGTGAAGAACCTCTTGAGGAATAGGCACTCCATCAGTGATGAAGTCACCACTCTTTACGAAATCGCCGTCAGAAACAACAAGTTCAATCTCGGACGATACCGTAGCTACAGGGAAGTAGGGTGAAAGCTTACGTGAGTGCTTAGTAGTCGTTCTACCAAACTGGAACTGACCCGAAGACTTGATAGCTTTCATCTCCTCCTTGAAGTCAGCCGGCAAGACGTAAACGTCAATCTTCCTCGCTTCTTGCATCTGCCAGAGAGTCAGTTGACGCTCGTGACGCTTTCTACTTGCCACAAGATCCTTCTCTTGGTAAGTTTGGACGTTTCTGTCGTGGATGCTATCTAGGTTGATCTCAGAAGTCGGAACTGAAACCTTTTCCACTCCTGTAGTGGCAACGTCACCGATGCGAACTTCCTGACCCTCAGTAATTAGAATCTCACCGTAGTAACTTGATTCTTTACCCTTCTTAGGTTTTTCAGAGACCCGAATTGTGTAGGTCTTGAAAGATGCTCTGCAGAAAATTGGAATCACGTAAACTCGAACCAAATCATTCTTTGTCACCGTGATTTTCAGCTCATTATCCCCTGAACCTAGCTCCAGTGTCGTGCTTAGAGCACCTTTGAATGTTTTCTTAACAGAATCCTTTTTACCCTTCAACGGCTTGAAGAGATCTACAGAATTCAACTTGGCAGTAATCTCAGCTTCAGGATCAGATGTTTTCAAGCTAATCTTCACGAGGTCTTGTTCTGGATCAAACTCCTTGACTGGTCCAGGTTGCGCAAGTCTGACTCGGTCGATTACGTCCTCGCCACCCAAAGAAAGCTCAAGCAGCTCAGTTAACGCAGAGTCATCGCCGTCACTGGATGGTCCGGCAGCCGCTTTCTTAGTCTGCTTCACAACCGAGAATTCACGGATTTTAATCTTGTGGATAATCTCGTCTGCATCCGCTGCTTCAAGTCCGTCAGCTTCATTTTCCGTTGAGATTCTCTGCACAACTCCGTTGACGTCTATGATTAGCGCTTTCTTGCCCTTAGCTTCCGCTTTCTTTCCTGTCTTGAAATACAGGATTTCCTTTTGAATAGCAGAAGGCGCTTCTTCGCTCTTTGACTCAGGGACTGGGGAATCGGTTCGCTTAGTCGATTCTGCGTTCTTAGTAGCGGATCCATCGCTGTCTTTACCGAGAATGACAACTTTTGTGTCCCTAATTATCTCTCCAGGTAAAACAGGAATGAAGGCGTTGGCGATCTTCTTTGTGATAAGAATATCGGCCTCGACATCCTCAGGCGTTTGTCTAGTCTCAGAATTCCTCTCTCTGATTTCGACAACGCCATCCCACCAAGCCATGGCCGCAATTCTTTCTCGACCAGGACGAGCCTCTAGTTGGTTTGTTACACCATCTAGACCCTGAGTGATGTCATAGGAGATAAGTCGCTCCACACGAACTTTTTGCCCACCAATCGACTTAAGAATGGTCTTCTTTGTGGTCTTCGAGGCAGCACCACCGGTGTGGAAGGTACGCATTGTTAACTGCGTGCCTGGCTCACCAATTGACTGCGCGGCGATAATACCAACAGCTTCACCTGCTTCAACAAGTTGACCGTCAGCGAGAGAATCTCCATAACAAGCTGCACAAATTCCCGACTCGGCCCTACAAGTGAATGGGCTTCTAACCACAATCTTGATCAGGCTGTCTGAGCCGTCAACAATGCGCTGGATCAGTTCGTTACTGATCCGCTCGCCGCTTTTCGCAATGATCTCTTTCCCAATGACAACATCCATAGCCAACCGTCTAGTGGTTAGCTGTGTTGAAATGGTGTCTAGGTTTCTCGAAATCAGTTCCTTGCGGGCATCTTCAGTGACAGTTTTATCCGAGGCGGACGCAAATGGGTAAGCGTAGTAAGCCTTCTCATCACGCATCCACTTGATTGTTCTCTCTTCGCGCTCACGTAGAGTTTCCTCTTCGGTTG
>RHAS01000109.1 GCA_010028615.1 Actinomycetota bacterium | reverse complement strand
CTCAGTTGGGCCCAGCTCGATTAGTGCTCTGCGATGCTGAGCTGATGCGTAGCCCTTATTTTTATCTAGCCCGTAGCCTGGGAATTGCTTTGCCTGCTTTAGCATCAGCTGATCCCTAGTTACCTTAGCCAGCACCGAAGCGGTTGCCACCGAAACACAGTCTCGGTCTGCTTGAACCTTGGTCACAACCGGGAAACCAAAAGATTTTGACCCAAGATAATCAATGTTGCCATCCAGGATCAACTGAATCGGCTCGGCTTTGAGGATTTCTAGTGCCCTGCTTTGATCCAACAGGCCTTGGATTGCTCGGCTCCCGGCTAAACCCAAGGCCTTGATAATTCCGTGCTGTTCAATCTCGGCAACGCTAGCTAAACCGACAGAGTAGCCAACCGCATAGTCAACCAGTAGTGGAAAAATCTGCTCTCTCATCTTTTCTGATAGCAGTTTGCTGTCGCGCAATCCATCGGGCCAAGTAGTTTTTTGGATATCGATAAGTGCTGCACCAACTGCAACTTCCCCAGCGATACAACCTCGGCCGACCTCGTCCATGCCGATGATGTGTCTTACCCCGTTAGCAGCAAAGCTGCTTTCGAAACTAAGGCTTGGCAGCTGGGACGTTTTTGAAGACATCTGGGTAGTTATCTAGCCATTTGAAGTGATTGAACGGCCAAGAAATAATAAACGCGCGACCAACTATATATTTCTCAGAAATAAAGCCTCTGCCTGGTGCATTCGGATGATATCTTGAATCCTCAGAGTTGCTGCGGTTATCACCGAGAACCCAAATTGAGTCTTGCGGCACAACCACATCGAATTCGGTGTCAGAAGGATTAACATCCTTGGCAATATATGGCTCAATAATAGGCTCACCGTTTATTGTGATTCGATTATTGGCATCGCAGCAAACCACATGATCGCCAGAAACACCGATCACTCGCTTAACCAGGTGCTGATCGTTATCTGGTGAAATCAAGCCGGCAATAGATAATAGCCAGTCACCGATTTGAGCTAGCGGGTGCTTTGGTTCACCCTCATCGATATATCCCAACCAGTCGCCCGGATCTTTGAACACGACAACATCACCACGTTGGATTGGCATCACATTTGGAACAAGTTGATTGACAATAATTCGGTCGTTGATCTGCAAGGTGTCGAACATCGAACCCGATGGAATGTAGAAAGAGCGGAAGAGGAAAGTCTTTACCAGTGAAGAGATAATCAGTGCCCAAAAGATAATGGTCACCGTGTCAATTAGCAGGGCAAGAAAAGAATTTTTCTTTTTTAGAGAGCGAAGCTTTTTCCGAGCCTCTTTGAATGGCCCTCTCGGCTCGCGCTCAACCTTTTCTTTTTTTGCCATGATTTTGAGCTAAATCTTTAGATGCTAAAGCGATCTTGGGATTTAGGCTTCAGCCTGGTTGTCGCGCTTCTCGCGAATCTTAGCCTTCTTACCACGTAGGTCGCGCAGGTAGTAAAGCTTGGCACGACGAACTGCACCTTTAGTAACGAGCTCGATCTTGTCGATTACCGGTGAGTGAATTGGGAAAGTTCTCTCAACACCGACCTGGAAGGAAACCTTACGGACTGTGAAGGTTTCTCGAACACCTGAACCAGATCTGCGGATTACGATTCCTTGGAAAACCTGGATACGGCTACGGTTACCTTCAATGATGTTTACGTGAACCTTTACGGTGTCACCGACACGAAATTCTGGGATGTCGGTTTTCAGACTTGCTTTGTCAACTGAGTCTAGAGTTTGCATTTGTTATTACGCCTTCCTATTTGCACGCAGGTCAAAACGGGTATTTATGGTTTATTTATTTGTCTTTGCTCCCCTGCGGCAGAGCGATTATTTAGACAACCTGTATATCTTGCCACAGCCAAGGCTGGAAAAGCAAAGCTAATCTAGTAAATCGGGCCTGATTCGCTTGGTGCGCTCCAGTGCCTGTTCCTTACGCCACCTGGCTATCTCGGCATGATTTCCCGAGCGCAGCACCTCTGGCACTTCCAAGTCCCGCCAAATTGCTGGCTTTGTATAACTTGGGTACTCAAGAAGGCCTGAACTGTGAGACTCTTCGATAAGGCTGTCGGCATTACCAATTACCCCAGGGATTAACCTGGCCACTGCCTCAATAATGGCAAGAGCGGCAACTTCGCCACCGTTTAGCACGTAATCACCGAGGCTTATAAGGCGCAAATCGCTTCTAGATTCAGCCCAGTCAAAAACTCGCTGATCGATTCCCTCGTAGCGACCACAGGCGAAAACTAAATGCTCTTTGCTGGCTAACTCCGAAGCTAGATCTTGGCTAAAAAGTTCACCGGCAGGCGTTGGCACCACCAAAACAGTTGAGCCGTCTTTGGCTAGCAGCTCATCTAAGGCTTCACCCCATGGTTCAGGTTTCATCAGCATGCCAGCTCCACCACCGTATGGTGAATCATCCACGGTTTTGTGTTTATCGTGGGTGTAATCCCGCAGGAATCTTCATTGGTATTCCTCAATATCTTCAAAAAGACCCAGCGGAGGGGTAATCACAACTCGGTTTTCAGCGACATTTACTTCAGGAACCAATTGTTTGACAAAAGGAACCATCACCTCGGTCTCGTTGTAATCAACCACGAGTAGATCTTGAGCTGGCAGGTGATCAACCCGTGCTACAGTTCCGATTTGTTCACCATCCCGGTAAACCTTTAGCCCCACCAGCTGTTGGTCATACCAAGCATCTGGTTCTGTGGGAGTCTGATCCAAATCCTGGTGAACCAGAAGGATTGCCTTGATTAGGCTTTCGGCCTGAGTGCGGTCTTCGATACCTTCAAGAAAAATAACTGGTTGTGAGTTATACCAGCGCAGTTCTTTTACTGTTACGGTCTTACCAAACCAAGCGGAAGTTTCCGGTACCTGCAGGCTAAAACTAGCCCCTGGGATAAAACGCTCGTTTGGTGAATCGGTGTAGAGCTCTAGTTTGATAGCGCCTTTGAGGCCGTGGGCCTTTAGTAACCGACCGACCCGAAGGCTAGTTTGATTAGAAATCGCCGTCTACTACGTCTACGCGCACCTTCTTGCCATCGGCAAGAGCATTGATTACGGTGCGAAGGGCCTTGGCAGTGCGGCCTTTGCGCCCGATAACTCGGCCAAGATCATCCGGATGAACGTGGATTTCCAACATTTCACCACGGTTGGTAGATCTCTCGGTTACTGTTGCATCCTCTGGATGATCAACAATTCCCTTAACCAAATGTTCGAGCGCAGCGGCAAGCACGATTTAAGCCTCTTCTTTGTTTTCTTCGGTAGCTGGAATCTCGTCGGTACCGCTAGCTTCCGAAGCGGCTTCAACTTGCTCAGCAACTGCTTCCTCAGCAGCTGGAGCTTCAGCAACAACTTCCTCTGCTGGAGTTTCTGCAACAACTTCTTCCGCAGGTGCGGAAGCTGCAGTTTCTTCAACTGCTACTTCAGCAGCAATATCTTCAGCGACGGCTTCTTCACCCTTAGGCTTTAGCTTGATTTCTTCGCGAGGCTTTAGCACTGGTTGCTTTTTGGTGTCGGCGACGAAGGCTTCCTTAACTGCCTGAGGCTTAACCTGGCTCTTTGCCGAAGCGTCTCCCTTAGATTTTTGTAGGTCGCCGGTTAGCTTTAGTAGCGCAGCCACCTGCTCGGTTGGCTGAGCACCGACGCCTAGCCAGTAAACGGCACGGTCGGAATTAATTTCGATGATTGATGGTTCAGTGGTTGGTACGTAACGACCGATTTCCTCGATTACGCGACCATCACGCTTGGTGCGTGAATCTGCAACGACGATACGGTAGTGCGGCGACTTGAGCTTGCCAAGACGCTTTAGGCGGATTTTT
>RHAS01000108.1 GCA_010028615.1 Actinomycetota bacterium | reverse complement strand
TTGATCAAGCCAGCAATAAGCACCAATGGCACAACAGCCAGCTGAATTAACCTTTTTAACCTCACATCTAGAGCCTACCTGTCGGCTCTTATAGGCTAAATAGGTGAGGAACAGAGCAAGACCTTTACTGTGGGTAAAATCAACAGCGCTTTTAGCGCTATCTGTATTATTGCTGACCTCAACACCACCTGCATCTGCGTTAGACCCAGAATGCATTCAGGCACCCAGTTTGACCAGTTCTAGACAAACAGAATCTAGAACCTTGAAAAATGGGGTGACCGCTTCAGCCTGGCGCTGGAACGCAGGTTCCGATGCTATGAACGCCCAGCTATCGTCCTACGGCACCAAGGTTTCAGTGGTGAGCGGGAACCTGCGAAATATTAATTTTGGAATACTGCACTGGGGCATCCCAGACTCGCAGGACCTTAGGATGCTGAACTACACCTCTTATTCGGCCCTAGCCTCGATAAACGGCGATTACATGGACAATAACGGCCCGTGGAGCGCCATGATCGAGGATAACTCGATGTTCTACGCTCCAACCGGTGAAACAGGTGTGGTCGGCATGGCCACGGTCAGAGTTGATCCAACCAAGGGATATCGCAGCCAGGGCACTCTCAAAATCGGCACAAAGGTATTTCGCATCACCGGGGTGAATCAGCCCAAGCCAGGGCCATCATCGGTTGTGGTCTATAAGTCAAACTACGTAAACGACATCCCCGCTAAAGGCGAGGCGACCATAGTGGTCAAAAACGGCAAGCTTTACCGTTTCTATCCAAAAGGTGCAGCCGTTTCCAAAAAACTTGGCACTGTAGTGCAACTTCGCGGCACTCAAACTAGCTTGGTGAAGAGCCTTGTGGCTAATTCGACTGCCCGCTTTAGTTTGACGCCAGCCCCGTTTACCGAAACCAGAATGGCAGCCGATTCGGTTAGAGCCATCGGGTCGATCTCATCAGCTACCACCACATTAAACTTTGATTCAATTAATTACGGTTATTTATCACCCTATGGAGCAACGCTTTTTGACCAGAACTACCTTGCCGTTACCAAATCCGGTCGAGTAACTCTAAGAATTCAGCCCGATGAACAGGGCAGACTAGTTGTCAGAAATGTTTATCGCCAGGGTTATTTCACCAAAGTCGATGCTGGAGGATTTATCGTTCAGGCAAGTTCAACCCAAGCAAACACCGCGCTTAGATTCAAAGCAGGGGATGTAGTAACAATTTCACGCAGTTATCGTTCCGCTGGAAAGAGTCAGTTCGTTAATGCTGCCGGTAGGGGTCGTGGTGAAAACGCAGATGACGGTGGATATCGATTGGGTGGCTCAACCACAGATCAAATTGGTTTATGGTTAGCTCAACTAGGTGCCACCGATGCTGTCCTGCTCGATGGTGGTGGTTCAACAACCATGGAAATCAACGATCCAGAAACTGGTTGGAAGAGATTTGATCTACCAGATAACGCTTGGTATCGATCGCTAGCGAACGCTTTTGCTATTGAGTCTAAAAACTAGTTCTTTTTATTAGGATTCATCACAACGCCAGATAGCTTGATGGCAAACCTGCGGGTGAAGAACCTGCTGATTAGCGCGGTGAATTTATTTACGCCACCGTCAATAACGGTTGCCTTGGGATTTGTCTTAGCTAGCTCTCTGAATGTTGTGTTTATAACATCTTCACGGGTTCTCAGGAACCTACCTAGAGCGGGTGTAGTGCCATTTGCATCAAAGAACTCGGTGGCGGTAGGGCCTGGACAGACCGTCAAAATCCTCACACCGGTCTTTCGGTATTCACCCCAGAGTGCTTCAGTGAAAGATAGCACAAAGGCTTTAGTTGCCCCGTAGACAGCCATGTATGGCAGGGATTGGAAAGCTGCGGTGGAAGCGATATTTATGACAACGCCTTCTTTGCGCTCCACCATGGCTGGTAAAAATGAGTGGGTTAGTTCAACTAAGGTTGCCACATTGACCGTGACCTCGTTGATTACAGACTGCGGATCTTCGTCAACAAAGCTAATCGCCTGGCCGAAACCGGCGTTATTGACCAGGATGTCTATCTGGTAGCCACGGCCCTTTAGTATTTTGGCTAACGTGCCAGCTGCGTCTTTACGGCTTAGATCAAGCGGCAACACCGTTGCGGCCAGGATGCCGTGCTTGGAACTGATTCGGTCAGCTAGATCTCTAAGCCGATCGGCTCGACGAGCCACCAGGATCACTTTTGCCCCGCGATCGGCTAATTCAAGAGCGTAGCTTTCACCAAGTCCTGAGCTAGCGCCAGTAATCAACGCAGTTTTGCCTTGAAAGTTATCCATGCTTGTAATTCTGCCACTGTTTAGCCCCGCTTTGGCTCTCAATGGTTAGGCTTGATTTAGAAATTTAGGAGTTTTGTGTACAGTCGTGCTCTTCACCTACGCGCAGCATTGCTGCTCGTGCTCAGTAGCGCTCTCGTGTTCTGGGTTGTCGCATTTTGGTTCCCGCTAACTGATTACCTAGTATTTTTGTCTAGCGAGGACGTAGCCAAGTTTGAACTGATCCTAAAGATCTTTGTAGCGATATACATTTCTTTCTGTCTGGTGAATCTGCTTATTGCTGGTTTATTTGCCACGCGATTACCAAAAGGCTTGAAATTCTGGTTAGCGATTATCCCTGCCGCAGTTCTATTCATAACTCCATTTGCAGCGGCAATTCCTATCGCCCTCATGTTTCCTGAGCGAAACTACTTTGAAGTTTTCCAGGCGATGTTCCGACTATTTCGCTTCACCAAAGCAGATACGTTTGCATTTGCCCTGATCGTTATCCTGCTGGTAACCGCATTGAATGTTTTAGCAGCGCTAATGGTTCGTCGTGCTGGAGAGGCTGACAAACTTCCGAGCAAGCTAAGACTTCGCTATCTTATTTATACGCTGGTTGTTTTCATCTTTGCTGCTAGCTTCACCGCGGCAAATCTAGTGAATGCTTCATATCGCGACTTGGATCGAAAATCCTGCCAGCAGTATTCACTTCGTGAGCTTCCGCAGCTAAATGATGATGTTCCCTCGTTTCTGTCCGACTTGATGCTCTACGGTCAGTCAGCTGGAACCAAATCTATGCAGGACTCCTTTGTCACCTTCTCAATGATCTCTAGGCAGTATTACGCTGCTCTTAGCCAAAATGCGGATCCGCAGACCCTTTCTCAGCTTGAATACAACGTAGCGCAATCCAAACAGACAGTCACCGATCTCTGTTCTGAGTTTGGTCCTGAGACGATGACTCCGACCACAGAATAAATCGGGTGTTCGTTTATGCGAAATCCAGCCAAAGCACAAATCCAGCGGAATCTAAACTTTATTTGGATTTGTAAGGTTTAGTCGGAGTGGAATGAAAAAGTTTTGGATAAAGACTAGAAACTCGCTGATGGCGATTTCGCTAGCCAGTTTTTTCAGTTTGGCGGCAGCCGAAACTATTTTGGCTCAGCCTAACCCGCTGACTCAAGCCTGCGCTGATGGTTTTGTCCTCATGGATGACAAGTGTCAAGCTAGATTCAACCATTCTGAGGGAAACAAAGTAGTCTCCATACCTCGTGATGCTGGACCGGTCGAAATTGAATTAATCGGTGCTGCCGGTGGTTTGGGTGGTAAAGATTGCGGTGTTGGATGTACATCAGCTCCCTCTGGACCAGTGGGCAGGGTTATCCTTCGTTACAGTGACCTGTCAAACGTTCCGCTGAAGGTGTTTCCGGGCCAAGCAGGGTCTAACGGAGCCAACGGTGCTAGTAGGGCTGGTGGTGGAGCTGGTGGTTATTCCGGCTATAACAGTAAGTTTGATGGCGGTCGGGGCGGCAACACTGGGCCCACAGGTTCATCTGGTGGTGGCGGCGGCGGCGGTGCGGCCAC
>RHAS01000107.1 GCA_010028615.1 Actinomycetota bacterium | reverse complement strand
AAAATGGTTGCAGCGAATGCCGATAGCAGCGTCACCAGAACAAAAGCAATCATCAAACTATCGGTTCCAGAAGGTAATGCGGTGAGGATCGGTATTGCTGGAAGTGGTCCAAGTTCATTAGCTAACGGTGAAACGCTAGAGCCAACCCCCAGGCTAAAACCAACGCCGGTAAACCAACTCATGCCATAGATAATCAGGTTAGGTAATAAGGCAAGTTGACCGAAACTAATAACCAGGGTGCCGATAAACGATAATTGCAAACCTTGGTAGAGCTTAATCGCATCAACCCAGTTGAAGGCAATCAACAGCGCCGTTGCTATGGAGGAAACTGCAGCCAAAGCTAACACCACTGCGCTACCAGCGCGAAGTGCTGGTTGGATTACGGGCTTGATTGCCCAAGGCATTTTGCTAACCCGATCGGCAAAAAAGTCTCTGATTTTTATTCGCAGATTTCCTTCTTCTTCAGAAGCGGAATACAAAGAACTAAATACAAGCACGAGACTAAAAATTACTAGCGGTAGGAAAACTCCAGCGACATCAAGCACCTTTATTTCTTTGGATGAAGATACCGAGGTCGCTGCAAAAGCAACTAGACCGTAACTGGAAATAGATCCGAGCCAGGCAAAGCCAAGATGCTCTTGACTGGCTATCTGCTTTCCTGCTCGATACATGAAATAAATAATCAGTGCGCTAAACCCAAGCGGAACCAAAGTGAATTCATAGGCCGGCACCTTTACTCCAGCAACTTTACCTTCAGCAATTTGAATTGCGACAAAGTGCGCATTAAGCCAAATTCGGGAGGTGGTTTGGATAACCGAATTAAAAGTAGTTCCGGGGTTTTGCTCAATTAGCCAACTGAGCATATTGATAAAAAAGATGCTGACAAAGCCAACAGCAATTACCAAGCTGGTCTGAGTGACCCCCTGGATAACTGCCTTGATTCGCATGAACTAAAGGCTAGCGATAACTTCCCTCATAAGCGCTGCAGTCTCGCTAGGTGTCTTACCGACCTTCACGCCAACTGCCTCAAATGCTTCCTTTTTAGCCTGGGCAGTTCCTGCAGATCCTGAAACGATAGCACCCGCGTGACCCATGGTCTTTCCTTCAGGAGCGGTAAAGCCAGCTACATAAGCAACAACCGGCTTAGTGACATTGGCCTTGATGTATTCGGCAGCTTTCTCTTCACTGTCACCACCGATTTCACCAATCAGCACAATCGCCTTAGTTTCAGGATCGGCTTCAAAAGCTGCCAGCGCATCAATATGAGTGGTACCGATAATCGGGTCCCCACCAATACCGATTGCGGTTGAAATACCGATCTCTTTTAGTTCAAACATCATCTGGTACGTCAAAGTTCCAGATTTACTTACCAAACCAATCGGTCCTGCTCCAGAGATGTTCCAAGGAGTAATACCGGCGTTTGATTTTCCTGGGCTGATAATGCCTGGGCAGTTAGGGCCGATGATTCTGGTCTTGTTGCCCTTAGCGCAGCTGTATGCCCAGAAACTTGCTGAGTCGTGAACTGGAATACCCTCAGTAATTACTACAGCTAACTCGATTTCCGCATCAATTGCTTCCATCACTGCAGCCTTAGCGAAAGCCGGTGGCACAAAAACTACAGACACATTCGCACCGGTTGCCTTCATAGCCTCGGCAACGCTGCCAAAAACTGGTAGCTGTGTTCCGTCGACATCGACGCTTTCGCCAGCTTTTCTAGGGTTCACTCCACCGACGATGTTTGACCCACCGGCAAGCATGCGCCTGGTGTGCTTCATACCTTCAGATCCAGTCATACCCTGGACGATAATCTTGCTGTTCTGGTCTAAGAAAATTGACATCTTATTCTTCCTACCTATTCGCCAATTCAGCAGCCTTATCGGCAGCTTCGTCCATGGTGTCAACCACGGTTACCAACGGGTGGTTTGCCTCGGCCAAGATTCTTCTTCCCTCGGCAACGTTATTGCCATCGAGTCTTACCACTAGAGGCTTAGAAGCTGAGCTACCTAAAGTATTTAGTGCTCCAACAATTCCGTTGGCAACAGCATCGCAGGCAGTGATTCCACCAAATACATTGACAAACACACTTTTAACTTGCGGGTCACCGAGAATCACATCAAGGCCTGCAGCCATGACTTCTGCTGATGCGCCTCCGCCGATATCCAAAAAGTTTGCTGGCTTCACTCCGCCGTGACGCGCCCCAGCATAAGCCACCACGTCCAGTGTCGACATGACAAGCCCTGCACCGTTACCGATAATGCCAACTTCGCCGTCAAGCTTTACGTAGTTTAGGTCAGCTTCTTTGGCCTTGGCTTCAAGCGGATCTAACTCATCACGCTCAAGGTTCTCGCGTTCATGGCGGAATTCAGCGTTATCATCAAGGCTTACCTTGCCATCGAGGGCGATGATCTCGCCGGAGTTAGAAAGAATGAGTGGGTTAACCTCCACCAAGGTGGCATCCTCTTTGACGAAAACTTCATAGAGTTTGACAAAAACCGGCGCTACTTTATCGGCGATCTCTTGATCAAAGCCACCAGCAAGTGCAATCTCTTTCGCTTTCGCTAGGTCAATACCTTCAATGGCATCAACTGCGATTTTGGCTAGTGCATCTGGTCTTTCAACAGCAAGCTGTTCAATTTCCATACCGCCTTCGACGCTGCAAAGAGATAGGAAGGTTCTGTTGCTTCTATCTAGCAAAACAGAGAAGTAATACTCTTTAGCAATAGAAGCTCCCTGAGCAATCATCACTCGATTTACTTTGTGACCTTTAATTGTTAGCTGCAAAATTGCCTCGGCAGCAGTTGCTGCCTCTTCAGGGCTGTGTGCTAACTTCACGCCGCCTGCTTTACCGCGACCACCAGCTTTAACCTGGGCTTTGACCACAACGGTTCCACCGATTTTTGCTGCCGCTGCGGCTGCTTCTTCCGGAGTGTCGGCGATAAGGCCCTGCAAGACTGGCACATCGTATTTTTCGAAAAGATCGCGTGCTTGATACTCAAATAAATCCACTTGTGATTTCCGTTCAACGAGATTTCGGTGCTAGATCAAAAGCACCTAGATAAGTTTAGAGCCTTTGGATAGGTGCCACTCGCACCATCAAGCGCTTAGTGCCGACTGTCTCAAAGCGGATCTCGGCGGTCTGCTTAGCTCCCTCACCGGTAACCGCAATCACTGTCCCTGAGCCAAAATCATCGTGGCTGATTTTATCGCCGACGGCTAAGACTAGGCCCTCGTTATTTCTGACCGTGGTGATGGCGTTATTCCAGGTTCGCTTTTCCCGAGGTTTATAGGTGATGCGCTCCTGTGATTGGCGGACTTCCTTCTGCGCTCCGCGCTGATCTAGCAGATCCGCTGGGATGTCCAATAAAAACTGCGAAGGCATGGTCGAATTCATCTGCCCGAAAAGCGTGCGCTGCAGGGCCAGGGTCAAATAGAGCCTAACCATGGCCCTGGTTATACCGACATAGAACAGTCTTCGCTCTTCGGCAACTCCGCCTGGTTCTTCAAAGGCTCTAATGTGAGGCAGCGTGCCCTGTTCGAGACCTGCGATAAAGACCACAGGATATTCAAGTCCTTTCGCGGTATGCAAAGTCATCAGCGAAACCTGACCCGACCCATCATCAATCTCGTCGGCGGCAGCAGCCAAGGTAACTTCGGCTAGGTAATCGGCCAAACTGGCATCTGGATTACGAAGCTCATATTCGACTAGCTGTCCCACTAACGCGTCTAGGTTTTCAACCCTAGCCTCGTCCTGCGGATCACGACTTGTTTCCAGGTTGTATTTATAACCAGAACGAACCAAAATCTCGGTGAGCACTGTTGAAATCTTTTCGGTTTGTGAAACAAGTTCGACCGAATCAAGTAAATCGGCAAACTTCTTGATCGACTCAGTGAGCTTTGGCC
>RHAS01000106.1 GCA_010028615.1 Actinomycetota bacterium | reverse complement strand
TGATGCTGTTGTAACTGTGGAAGCACCAGAAGATGCTCGAGTCAAGCGTCTAATTGAATCTAGAAATTTCACCCGCGAGCAAGCGCTTGCCCGAATAGAGAGCCAAGCGCAGCCTATAGAACGAGTGGCTAGAGCTGACTACGTTTTGAATTCAAATCAGACTCTTGAGCAGTTACTTAGCGATGCTCGGCAACTCTGGAATGAATTTTTAGTGAGGGCTAAGAGCAAATAGTGAAAGAGCCAACGAGACTTTACAAACCATTTGAAGTTATAAGCCAATACCAACCTTCAGGGGATCAACCAACCGCCATCGCCGAATTGACGGACCGACTAAAAGCCGGCGAAAAAGACGTTGTCTTGCTTGGTGCTACCGGAACAGGTAAGTCAGCTACTACTGCCTGGCTAATTGAGAAACTGCAAAGGCCAACTCTTGTTCTAGCTCACAACAAGACACTGGCCGCTCAATTAGTAAATGAGTTTCGCGAGATGCTGCCTAATAACGCGGTTGAGTACTTCGTGAGCTACTACGACTACTATCAACCCGAGGCATATGTGCCGCAAACAGATACCTTCATTGAGAAAGATTCCAGCATTAACAGCGAGGTTGAGCGCTTAAGATACTCAGCTACCATGAGCTTGCTCAGTCGCCGAGATGTTGTTGTGGTGAGTACGGTCTCATGTATCTATGGACTTGGGGCACCGAGTGAATATTTAGAGATGTCGATTCCGCTGCACAAGGGGCAACGGATAGATCGAGACGAACTTATCAGGGAATTCGTCACCATGCAGTATCAGCGCAATGACTATGACTTTAGCCGAGGTAATTTCCGAGTTAAAGGCGACACTATAGAAATCATCCCCGTATACGACGAACTAGCAATCAGGCTTGAACTTTTCGGGGATGAAATAGAGAACATTTATCAGTTGCATCCGCTGACCGGTGAAGTCGTAAAAACTATTGACACCATTAGCGTTTTTCCAGCCAGCTACTACGTGACTTCAGCAGAAAGAATGGGGCTAGCCCTTGAAGCTATCGAAGAAGAGATGGTTGCCCGAGTAAAGGAATTTGAAACCCAAGGAAAACTGCTCGAGGCGCAGCGCATAAAAATGCGCACCACATTCGATCTCGAAATGATCCGTGAACTTGGGTTTTGCTCAGGAATTGAAAACTATTCAAGGCATCTCGACGGCAGAGCTCCTGGCTCAGCGCCGTCTTGTTTGTTGGACTATTTTCCGGACGATTTTCTCACCGTCATCGACGAATCCCACGTGACTGTTCCGCAGATCGGTGCAATGTATGAGGGGGATTCATCAAGAAAAAGAACCTTGGTGGAATACGGTTTTAGGCTTCCCTCGGCGATGGACAACCGGCCGCTTAGATGGCAAGAGTTCTTGGATAGAGTTGGCCAAACTGTTTACCTTTCCGCTACTCCAGGAAAGTATGAGCTTTCAGTAAGCGACGGGGTAGTTGAGCAGATTATTCGCCCTACTGGTTTAGTTGACCCCAAAGTTGTAGTGAAGCCAGTCAAAGGTCAAATTGATGACCTTCTCGAAGAGATTCGACTCAGATCTGAACGTGATGAACGAGTGTTGGTGACAACCCTGACTAAGAAAATGGCTGAGGAGCTAACCGACTTTCTAACTGAAGCAGGTATACGTGTTCGCTACCTACACAGCGATGTTGATACCTTGCGCAGAGTTGAACTACTTCGAGAACTACGCCAAGGCATTTTTGATGTATTAGTTGGAATCAACTTGCTCCGAGAAGGTCTAGATCTTCCCGAAGTGTCTCTTGTTGCGATTTTGGATGCAGATAAAGAAGGTTTCCTGCGCTCGACTACTTCATTGATTCAGACAATTGGACGTGCTGCTAGAAACGTCTCTGGTGAGGTTCACATGTATGCCGACCGTATAACCGACTCCATGGCGAGAGCAATCGATGAAACCAACCGCAGACGCGAAAAACAGGTGGCTTATAACCTAGCCAATGGTATAGATCCAACGCCGCTTCGTAAAAAGATTTCCGACATCACAGATGGTTTGCTAGCTGAAGAGGAAGATACCGAGAAGCTACTCCAGCAAAAACCAAAGAGAGATAGAGACGGTAGGCCGATTACGCCAATAAGAAAGCGTCCCGATAAGAACTCAAGTTACGACGATCTAATAGCGCTGGTTGTTGAACTCGATGCCCAGATGAAATCTGCTGCTGAGCAACTCAACTTTGAGTTGGCGGCAAGGCTGAGAGATGAGATTTCCGAGCTGAAATACACTATCCGTCAAATTGACAAGATCTAGAGGGTTAAACTTAGTCTCATGCCCGTTATCCAAATACCCCCTAAGGACAAGCTTGTCGTTAAGGGTGCTCGGGTTCATAACCTCAAGAACCTAACGCTAGAGATACCGCGAAATGCGATGGTGGTCTTTACCGGCCTAAGTGGCTCAGGAAAGTCCTCTCTAGCTTTCGACACTATTTTTGCCGAAGGTCAACGCCGTTACGTAGAATCGCTATCTGCCTATGCCAGACAGTTTCTAGGCCAGGTAGACCGACCCGACGTTGACTTCATCGAAGGGCTTTCTCCAGCGGTATCAATCGATCAGAAAAGCACGAACCGAAACCCAAGATCGACAGTTGGCACAATAACCGAGATTCACGATTATTTGCGTCTGCTCTGGGCTCGAATTGGTATTCCGCACTGTGCTACCTGTGGCGAACGGATTGCAAAACAAACTACACAGCAAATCGTTGATCAGATCATGCAGTTACCAAATGGCACTAAGTATCAGGTACTTGCTCAGGTTGTTGATCAAAAGAAGGGCGAGTTTGCCGATCTATTTCGTGAGCTAATTTCGCAGGGTTTCGCAAGAGCAGTTGTCGATGGCGAAGTTGTCACTCTAGCTGAAGCCAAACCGCTTAAGAAAACTTACAAGCACGACATTGCGGTGGTTGTCGACCGCTTAGTTGCAAAGCCAGAGATTACCCAACGTCTTACTGATTCAGTAGAAACAGCGCTGAAACTAACTGGTGGTCGCATAACCATTGATCTTGTTGATGTGAATGGTGATGGCAAATACCGAAACTATTCCGAAAAAATGTCCTGCCCCAATGAGCATCCACTCGCCCTTACCGAGATTGAGCCAAGGACTTTCTCGTTCAACGCTCCATTCGGAGCATGTCAAGCATGCTCTGGCCTGGGTACAAAAATGGCGGTCGATAAAGACCTCGTAATTGGTGATCCAGCTGAGTCAATCAGAGGTGGGGTAATTAGGCCATGGTCAACACAGGGCAAGGGACTTTTTACCTATTACACACGTTTAGTAACTGGTCTTGCTAAAGACCTTAATTTCTCTATTGATACCCCGTGGCAAGAACTCCCCGAGGAAATTCAAGAAGCTGTGCTTTACGGAAACAACTTCGATGTTCAGATGAAATGGAAAAACCGTTACGGTCGTGAACTTCGCTACACCACTGGCTTTGAAGGCGCGTTGAACTACATCGAGAGAAAATATCTCGAGGCTGATAATGACTGGGCAAGAGGCAGGTGGGCTGAGTATCTTCGAGAAACTCCATGTCCAGATTGCAATGGGGCAAGGCTTCGCCCCGAGGTGCTAGCAGTCAAGGTAACCGGTCACTCGATTGCTGAAGTTTGCAACATTAGCCTTGGCGAGGCCAGCGAGTTTTTCAAAAAACTAAAGCTAGATAAGCGAGATGAGAAAATCGCAGCGCAGGTGCTTAGAGAGATCAGAGCAAGGCTTGAATTCCTCATAGCTGTCGGATTGGACTATCTCTCGCTGGAAAGAGCGGCAGCAACCCTCTCTGGCGGTGAAGCGCAGCGCATCCGTCTTGCCACACAGATCGGAGCAGGACTAACCGGTGTGCTCTATGTGTTAGATGAACCTAGCATCGGATTACATCAACGTGATA
>RHAS01000105.1 GCA_010028615.1 Actinomycetota bacterium | reverse complement strand
AGATAATTTTTCTAGCTTCTGGGTTAGCGAAACGCTTTGCGCATCGGCTTTGTCCAAGAAGCTCACTATTACTGGAACGACATTGGAAATTTCAATTACTGAACGAACAACCGGCTGGCTTAGCTCCAGGGAAAAGGCAGGAACCGTTACTTTCGGAGCTGTGTTATTGCCACCGATTTTTTCTTTGACAACCTTATTTGCCAGCGCTGATAGATCCACAGCGCCGCGAAAGGAATTATTTACATCGCTCAATCTAGTGCCTTCACAGATAAGATACCTTGACTTGCACCAATTAGGCGGATTTTTTCAGCAGAGCCAGACACTGGAACATAGAAAAGCATCATGTTGCCGTAAACGGTCTTTAGCCCTGTCGATGAGCCTGGTGCATTGAGCAGAATCTTGCCTTCTAAGGTGGTGACCGAAACAGCCTGGCCGCGAATCTTAGGGCGAATAATCTCGGTATCGTTCATCTGAACTGCAACAAGGCCACCTGATTCAAGAGTTAGCATTCCGATGATGTTCGGGTTACCTAGACTGTGCTGGAAACGTATTGAGGTTTTTGCGTTTTGCTGCTTGGCGATTTTTTCTGCTTGATCTTGAGAGATATCTGCATAGAACTTATCCGAGGCTAGATCAAACAAATCAAAGTACTTACTTTCAGCACCTTTATTTAAAGTGTCACCGTACTTAAACGGAATACCTTTTAGCTTTGTGGCTAAATATTCGTTCTCTGCATCTACCGATAACGCTCCGATATCTTGTGCTGCAACAGCTGGGAATTCAACATTAGATAGCAGATCAATTAGGTACCAGAGTTTGTAGTTTTCGCGTGGGCTTTCCTGCTGCAATACAAGTAACTGTGGTGCGCGAGTGGTTGACTCAGATTTGGTAACCACCATGATAGTTCTGGGTTGCCAGCCCAACTCAGCAGCCGGTAACTGCATAGGTAGGGCAACAGTTACAGGGTTAGCAACGATATCTGGAAGTTTTGGGATCTTCTTATTTTTTGTTTGCAAGAAATACTGAATTTTTCTAAGTTCTAAAGCAGGACCTGCCACCCTGGTCAAAAGTAGTGGCTCATCCCTTGCCCCGTCAGCAGTTTTAACTGTGGTGGCGACTTCACGAACAATTCTTTGTAATTGTGCATCGTTGACAACTACGCTTGTCGCCGGTGCCAAACCGGATTCGGTTTCAACTTTTGCGTCGGAATTCGTGCTGCAACCTGCAAGCAGCGAGAATGTGACAAGGGCAGCTGGAATTACAGCTATCTTTCTACCGATTCTGCGACGCCCACGCACTGGAACGTCAGATCTAATTCGTTTGCGATATTTTGGACCAGTTGGAGCTTTTGGAATTCTTCTTCTTGGTCCACGAAGTTTACGCAGTTTACGTAACGCCCAGAAGTTGAGTATCAGACCCAACATCAGCAACCCCAGACCACCGTAAATCAAGACCAGTGGCCAATCAATCAAAGTGTTGACTTGCCAGACTATTGAAATGGCATCTGGTGCGTGTTTGAAACCATCACTAGCTAGCAAAACAGCAGTATCCTCAGCCATCGCTACTTCAGTGGTAAGACTATTTTTGACCTTTATGGCTGTCCGCCACATGTCACTTCCCTCGGGGTTTTGATTCTCCCCACCCGCGGTTATTTCGGTTACGTCTGCCTTATTCTGCTGGTTTACGTTTAGCTGAACAAAATTGCTGGTTCCAATCCAGTCCTGGATATCGCGCTGCCTTGCATCGGCGTAGAAGATCTCTTTCTGACCTTCGGCTTGAATGGTGATTTCGCCGGGGAATTTCTGCAGGGTCTGGCTTGGGATTACCACATAGGAGTATGCCGAATCTAAGGCGAAATCGACCTGTTTCCGATTCGCGTCGTCAAAGGGACCCTTGATAATAAAGCCGACGAGGGTGCTAACAGCCGAAAGGGCCATCAGCACGCTGGCTATAACAAACCGCATAGGGCTCCTTTCAGGCTAAACTTGGGGAAAGTAGGACAACTCGTCTATTCTACCGAAGCCCTTAGGAGCGCCCCTTGGCAGCCGAAGAGACTGATTTTCCAGTGGTTATGCGCGGTTATGACCGCGCCAGCGTTGATGACGCTATTCGGGATTTTCGCCGAGAATTGCTGAATCTGACCACCCAAAACAGCACATTAGCCGCAGAGTTGCGTGAAGCACAGAACCGCCTAGCCGCCCTTGAAACCGAGCTTTCCGAGAACAAAAACCCTAGTTACGCCGGCGTCGGGGCAAAAGCAGCCCAGTTGCTGGCTGGAGCCGAGGAACTAGCTCTAAAACTAGTCGCTGATGCTGAAGCTGAACGTCAAGGGATGCTAGAAGCCGCCAGCAGCGCCGTTGAGCAACAGAAAGCAGATGGCCAGGAGTTTTACGATGAACTAGTTGCCGAGGCTAACCGTCGTGCGGATCGAATTATCAACTCAGCCAAAAACGATTATGACGAAACTCTGGCCAAAGCCAAGAGCGAGGCAGAAGAGTTAGTCAACGACGCAGTTCGCGAGGCAGGATCGATCAGAGGAGCAGTGGCTACCGAGGTAGCCAAAATGCGGGCAACTGCAAAACGTGAAGTTGAACTAAAACAAGCGGAGGCCGATAGAGCTCTCGCCGAACGCAGGCTAATCCTAGAACGTCAACTTCAGCAACCATTTGGTCAGCAACTGGCCGATAGCATTCTGAGCGAACAAGCAAGGATTGATCTCAATCTGGAACTAACTGCGAGACGATCAGAGGCCGAAACCGAATATCTGCGTAAGCACCAGGAAGCTGTTGCCAAAACTCAGAAATACCTAGACGATGCAAATGCTCAACTATCAAATGCCCTTACACGGGTGGCGGCGGCAAAACTAG
This sequence comes from Actinomycetota bacterium, assembly GCA_010028615.1. Taxonomy (GTDB): domain Bacteria; phylum Actinomycetota; class Actinomycetes; order Actinomycetales; family Microbacteriaceae; genus Rhodoluna. The sequence continues at coordinate 1,063 of RHAS01000105.1, read as the reverse complement.
AGGCAGAAACTCTAGAAGCAGGTGCTAAATCAATCAATAAAGCCAGCACCGAGCAAGCCAGGGCTAAAGCTGAGCAGATTATTGCGGCGGCTGAAACCGAAGCAAGAAACATCATTGCTATCACTCAAGCTAAGGTTGCTGAACGGTTGAGCCAGTTAGAAAGCGCGGAGCGAAAACTCACTCACGAGCGCGATAGCATTCTGGTGTATTTGGATAACCTAAAACAGGTTATTGATCAAATCAAAAAGGGCGTCTAGCTCTGGATCGGCAGGTGGGGCATGTCAAAACCAAGTCTTATTAGAGTAAGCCACGCTTACCAGATTGGTCTGCTAGGTGGCCTAGGTGTTCTCACCGCGGTCATGCTCGGCAACGCTCTGCTATCAATCGCCGGCATTATTACTTCAGTTATTACGGCGCTATTTTTAGCCCTTGGCCTTGAACCGCTAATCCAGTTTCTGGAAAAAAGAGTTAAGCGTCGCGGCATCGCAATTTCGATAGTTGGACTTGGGCTCACTGGCGTAATCACCATGGTGATTTTGGTTATTTTGCCACCACTAATTTCCCAAGCAAGTGAATTCCTCACTCATCTACCCGAATTAATGCAGGGATTAGTGCAAACTCCCTGGATAAGTGATCTTGACGCTAGGTTAGATGGCGCAGTCAGCAATGCGCTAACTAGTTCTGGGGAATATCTAGCAGATAGTAGAAACTGGCCTAATCTACTTGGCGGTGTTGTCCAAGTTGGCCTGAGCATTCTCAATGGTGCTGCCGCTTTTCTAACAGTTTGTATTTTGACCATCTACTTCATAAGTTCTCTGCACTCCATCAAAGGTGTTTTAGTAAACCTCGTGGCAAAGTCAAAACGCGAACGAGTAGCACACATCGTCGACCAGGTTGTCACCTCTGTGGGTCGGTATGTTATGGGCCAAGTCAGCGTGGCATCCATAAACGCCTCGGTGGTCTTTATCACCCTACTGTTTGCTGGCGTTGAGTATGCTGTGGTGCTTGCCTTTATTGACTTCCTGCTGGTACTGGTGCCGGTGGTTGGATCAATTTCAGGTGC
>RHAS01000104.1 GCA_010028615.1 Actinomycetota bacterium | reverse complement strand
ACCAGTAAGCCCGGCAAAGCCGAACCACCTCCGGGCCTGACTAATCTGACGGCGAAGCGTGTTAGCCGGCCGATTAGTAAAGCTGCCGTGACCCGCAAGTTTTTAGTCTTCTTTTCGGTAGTCCCTCAAGCCCTGCGCTCGAGAAGGGTGACGCAATTTAGACATTGCCTTGTTTTCTATCTGACGTATGCGCTCGCGAGTAACTCCCATGTCAGCGCCGATTTGGTCAAGGGTCTTCATAATTCCATCGTCTAGGCCATATCGACTTCTGATGATCTGAGCTTCACGAGGGTTCATGCCCTCTAGCACGCGCAACAGCTCGTTGCGCTTTGCCTGATCGATGGCAATCTCGTCCGGTTTTTCAGAACTGGTGTCTTCGATTAGGTCGCCGAATTCGCTGTCGCCATCTTCGCCGAGAGGAGTCGAAAGTGAGATCGGCTCTCTTCCGTATTTCTGAACTTCAACAACTTTTTCAGGCGTCATATCTAGTTCCCTTGCCAATTCTTCAGGAGTTGGTTCACGCCCCAAATCTTGAAGCAATTGACGCTGCACTCTAGAGAGCTTGTTGATTACTTCAACCATGTGAACTGGGATACGAATGGTTCTAGCCTGATCGGCCATCGCTCTTGTAATCGCCTGACGGATCCACCAGGTTGCGTAAGTAGAGAACTTATATCCCTTGGTGTAGTCAAACTTCTCTACTGCACGGATCAAACCTAAGTTTCCTTCCTGGATTAAGTCCAAGAACTGCATTCCCCTACCGGTGTAACGCTTTGCCAAGCTAACGACGAGTCGGAGGTTCGCCTCAAGTAGGTGACTCTTTGCCCTCTGTCCATCCTTGACAACCCACTTCAAATCACGAAGCATGTCTCTCGAAAGCTTTTTATCGGTAGCGAGTTTCTCTTCAGCGAACAAACCGGCTTCAATACGCTTAGCCAACTCGACTTCAAGCTCGGCGTTAAGAAGCGCAACTTTACCTATTTGCTTTAAGTAATCTTTAACCGGATCAGCTGTAGCACCAGTGATGCTGGTTGTTTGGACAGGAATGTCATCTTCTTCTTTGCTTGAGATGATAATTGCACCTTCAGGTACAACTAATTCCTCTTCCTCTTCTTCGACTACGGGCTCAACAATTTCAGCCTCGATTGTGTCAACTTCTTCAACGGTTAGAAGTTGTTCTGGATCTAAAACCTCTACTTCATCATCTTCTTCGTCGATTTCAAAATCTTCAGCCTCTTTGCTGCCCTTTGTTGGGATAATTTTTTTAGCTGGCTTTACCTTGACATCCGTTTTAGAGACTTTAGCCTTTGTATTTTTCTCTAGTTTCTTAGCAGGTAGCTTTTCAACTTTCTTTACCGCAGGTTGAGCTTTGGTCTTGGCAGAAGCTTTTGCCGTTGGTTTTGCAGTCGTCGAAGTTTTTTTAGATCTAACATCCTTGGCAGCTGACTTAGTAGCTGGTTTAGCAGCTGGCTTTTTAGGTTCGCTCTTAGCGCTGGCTTTTTTGGCTACTGGTTTGGCAGCCGCTTTCACAGCCTTGGCCTTTGCGACAGGCACGACGGTTTTCTTCGTCGGTTTCGCCGAAGTCTTCTTCTCTGCTTTTGCAGCCATTTGATCCTTTATCCCCTGGAGCGGGTACTTGCCTGGAATTTCCGAGCATTACAAAGACCCATGTCAAATCGAAAAGCCAATGACAGGGTCTAACTCAATTATGCCAGCCATTTCCGACACAAGTCCCCAATTCACACGCTTGGTTTACCGTGTTAATGGCTCTAAACCACCTTGTTTAGGGCTTTATTCCCACTTTGGGCCTCATTTTCAGGTATTTGTGCCGTTCAACAGTGAAGAAGGTAACCCCGATGGCCACAACTAATAACTGGGTAGCGAAACCAAGTTGGAAGCCAGCAACTGTATAGCGCTCAGGGCTTCCTGTTGCCGCCTGCACCAAATCGATTGCAAGCCCTGTCAAATACATCATTACGAAGGTTGCCAAAAATCCACCGACGTTTGCAAATCCGTTTGCTGAGCCCAATTTTGAGTTAGGCACCATGTCCTTTGAAAAATCAAAAGCGATCATAGAAGCCGGTCCACCAACCGAAACGATGAGGAAGCAGGCCACAAGAACCCAAGCTGGAAGCTGCTGGCTTTGAGAAGAGATGAAGATCCAGACCATAGCGATTGAAGTAACAGTGAGGTAAACAATTCCGGCGCGAAGCTCTGGTCTTTTGGCACAGATGGATCCGATAATTGGGCCTGTGATGAATCCAAAAAATACCATCGCCGATAAGACAAAACTAGCGAATTCATGAGATTGACCTTGCGCGGTTACCAAAAATGGAACAGCCCACAGTAACTGAACAGATGTGGTGGTCGGCTGAGTGACAAAATGTGTCCAGAAAGCTAATCTAACCCCTGGATGCTTTACATTCTCAATCAGCTGTTTACTTGCTAACTTTAGCGAGACAACCTTATGAGAATGCTTGTCCTTTCCATTAGAGGTATCGGCAGTTAGAGCGACTAATAGCGCAACCGTAAACAACGACACCGCAGACATGAAGGTGAAAGCTGGGGTCCAACCGACAAGATTTAGTAACCACCAAAATGGCACGGCTGACAGAAACTGCCCTAGTTGTCCCGCGCTTGCGACATACTGCTGCAACTTCGAAGCCTTAGTTCCGCTATACCAGCCGTTTATCATGGCAATCATTGAGATGAATGTAAAACTATCCCCCATGCCAACTAACATTCTTCCAACGACTGCTAAGGAAAGAACTGGTGCGAAGGCTAGAACTATCTGACCTGTCGCCATAATTAGAGCGCCAACTGTCAAAAGGATTTTCGCCCCAAAACGATCCAACAAAATCCCGACTGGAATTTGCATACCGGCATAAACGATTAGTTGAAAGACAGCCAGGGTTGCCAACTGTTGGGCGTTCGTCTCAAATCTTTCGCTTGCGATTAGTGTCGCAACACCAAGGCTGGAACGTTGAGTTACGGCAATTAGATAAGCCAGTCCACAAATACTGAGAACTAAAGCTGGTTTAAGTTTCAGTCTTCGTCCTCTTCGCTATCGCGCTTGTTCTTCTGGTGTCTAGCTAAATATCCTTCAAGCTCGGCGGCAATAGTTTCAGCATCAGGAACTTCGCTTTGTCTTGGCTTTACGGCACCCATCCCGTTTGAGGACTTCTCACTCTGAAAACTCTTCTCCAGCCCTTCAACCATTCGAGCTAAATCAGGTTTGTCGGCTATTTCAGTTTGCAATCTTCTAAGAAAGGCGACTCCATCATCGCGTAGGTCATCAGTTGGGAAAACCAAAGCTAGGTGACTTGAGATCAGCTCAAAAGCCGTAACCGCAGCTTGAGGAAAATCGGAGTCGCTCAGGTAGTGCGGAACAAGGAGGACGAATCCCGTCGTTGGAAAACCGAGTTCGCTTAGCCTGAATTCGATTAAATGCATTACATTTCCAGGGACTTGAGTCCGAGGCTTCCACTCAGAGTATTTATCGATAACACTTTGCTGGTTTCCAGATACGGTGACACCAACTGGCCTAGTGTGAGGTATTGGAAAAGGTATTGAGTGAAGCCAGGTCAAATCCTTTATTTCGAAGTGGTTGATTAGATCCAACAGGGCGATTACAAAAGCCTCCCACTTGAAATCTGGTTCATAACCGTTCAGAAACAGAAACGGGTTTCCAACTTCATCCCAAACTAGGTAAAGCTTCAGGCTAGCTGGCTCATAGTCAGCGATGTGGTCTTGCTCGAAATACATCAATGGCCTTCTTGACCTATAGTCCAATAGCTCATCGTTCGAAAATGTGACTAAGACCTCGTGTTCGAGATTATCGAAGATGTGCTTGGCTACCTGCTGCATACATGAGCCAGCGTCGGTAAATCCAGAGATGGCCCCAACCAGGTGCAAGCCCATCGGAACTTCAGTTTCGATGTCCTCTATCGTGTACAAGGCTCGCGAGTTGGTCATGTGTATATTCTAACTTCGCGAAGGTAGCATAATTCCATGACTTC
>RHAS01000103.1 GCA_010028615.1 Actinomycetota bacterium | reverse complement strand
CTGGCTAATTTCAGTAAGTAGTTCTAGGTTTGGCCCGTTTAACATGCCATCACGTTCAACGTCGGTTACGGAAACTATTTTGCAGCCCTTATCGGCTAGAAAACTAAGCACCCCAGATAATTCACCAAAATCTGATTTCGTCCCGCGGGCTACGACTCGGCCTTGGTAAAAATCAAGAGCAAAACTATATTCATAGTCCTCTGCTTCAAATAAAGAAGCTAGCCACTCTGGTTGCTCTAAGGATTGGCTTGCAAGATTTATTCGTTTAGACCCAGATTCTCGAGCAATCTCTAAAGAAACTGGATCAGCAATACCACCACTGATTTGAAAATTTGTAAGCGGAAATTTATGGATAGTTTCAGCAATTAGCGATTGGTTGTTTCCATTTTTGAAGGCTAGATCCAAATCGACAATGTGTATCCAGCTAGCACCTGCGCTGACGAACTCCCCGACAACTAACTCAGGTTCCCCATAAGAGGCATCGTCATTGATCTCGCCCTGCTGGGGGCGCTTTACCAAGCCAGCAGCAATGTCTACAGCTGGTAGAAGTAAAAAGGGCTTAGACAATCATGGGCCAATCTGTGTCGGGCAGAGAACTTAAATTATCCCACCGCGGCAGTTGAACCAGATGCTCTAATTCAATGGCAAAGCTAGTTGCATACCTGGCGTTAGAACAGAGTCATTCAGGTTGTTTAGTGCAACAAGGTTCGCAATGTAATCTCTAGGATCTTGATTTGGTGCGTAACGCTGAGCAATCGTCCAGAGGGTTTCACCAGACATGACTGTAATGTAGGCGAAGTTTCCTTGGGTAGCGGATTTACTTGTTTCACTATTTGCCTGGGCTGGGCTCAAGCCGGCCGAGCTGTTCAAGAGTAAAAGAGCAAGGATGCCAGAAACCAAACTTATAAAGAGGACTACTCTGGCAATTTTCACTGAAGTACGAACGCCAGTCTGCACCTGATATGGCTGGCGTGAGCGCATAGCCCTTTGAGTAGCGGGTTTACGAACTCGATCCATTGGAAAATCAATGATTTGAGCGGTCATTTGACTACCTCTTTCCGAACAAATGTTCTAATACGAACAAGATTACGACTTTTTAGCGAATTTTGTCAATAAATTTGCCAATTTTTCCGAAAATGTGTTTGATTTTTTCTCAATAATCGAATACATTTTTGATAGCCACCTCTTGAATAGTTCTATTCAAGTGATGACCACTGACAAATGGTTCCTACCGTTGGTAGGCCCAGAGAGGCTCAAAATGTCTAAGAGAACAGATGCAGCGCTCACCGAGACACAAGCTGCGATCCTTCAAGTCATCTTGAAGAGCAAAAGCACCAGGGGAATCATCCCTTCAATGCGCGAGATTGCCGATCTTGTCGGTCTGAATTCAGTGGCCAGTGTGGCCTACCAATTATCGAATCTTGAGGAAAAAGGCTACATCCGCCGACAGGAAAACCTGTCCCGGAATACCGAAGTACTCATTACCCCTGAAGGCTGGGAAGACAGCTCGGTAGAAAATAGTGCCCCGATGGCTGCCACTGCCATGGTTCCGCTGGTAGGTGAAATCGCAGCTGGAATCCCAATAACTGCAGAAGAGAACATTGAAGAGTATTACCCGTTGCCAAAGACATTGGTTGGTTCAGGCGAACTATTTATGCTCAAGGTCAAAGGTGAATCCATGCAAGATGCGGCGATCTGCGACGGAGACTGGGTAGTGGTTCGCAAGCAGAATGTCGTTGAAAACGGAGACATTGTCGCTGCAGAAATTGACGGTGAGGCAACAGTAAAGACATTCAAGCAAAGAGATGGAAAAGTTTGGTTGCTACCAAGAAATAGCGCTTTTGAGCCAATCGATGGAACACACGCCACAATTCTGGGCAAAGTCGTAACTGTGCTTCGCAAAGTCTAAATTAGATAAGGCTTTAGCTCTGCCGCAAGGTCTTCCTTAACTCTCGCTTCGAGATATGTACCGTGTTCTTGATATTCCAGCTTGATGATTTCTGAATTTAGATGCATCCTCGAGACTAATTCGCCTCGGTTGTATGGAATAAGAACCTGAACAAATACATTCGGTCTAGGTAATCTTTCAGCTATTGCAAGCTCGAGTTCATCAAAGCCTTGACCAGTTCTACTTGAAACTAAGCAGGCATCCGGCTGAAGGCTTCGTAACGAGATTAATGTTGCCTGATCTACCAAATCAACTTTGTTGAAGACAATTAATTCTCGGATATTGGTAGCCCCGACTTCACTTATCACCTTGCGAACCGTTTCGATTTGAGAACCTGGATCTGGGTGTGATGCATCAACTACGTGCAAGACCAAATCTGCATCGCTAATCTCTTCTAAAGTTGAGCGGAAAGCTTCGACTAGTTGGTGAGGTAGGTTTCTTACAAACCCAACCGTGTCGGTAAGTGTGTATTCTCTTCCGTCAGGTGTCTTACTTTGACGAACAGTTGGATCAAGCGTGGCAAAAAGCGCATTCTGCACTAAAACCCCTGCTGAAGTTAGCCGATTTAAGAGAGAGGACTTCCCCGCGTTGGTATAGCCGGCTATGGCGACAGATGGGATTTGGTTGCGTTTACGATTGGCGCGTTTAGTTTCACGAGCTGGCTTCATTCCTGAAATCTGCTTGCGAAGCTTTGCCATGCGGGTGTTGATTCGACGCCTATCGAGCTCAATCTTGGTCTCACCAGGACCACGCGAACCAATACCTTCTCCCCCGGCTGCCCGACCACCTGCCTGTCGCGACATCGACTCTCCCCAACCGCGAAGCCTAGGAAGTAGATACTCCAGCTGGGCAAGCTCTACCTGAGCCTTACCTTCCCTGGATTTGGCGTGCTGGGCGAAAATCTCCAAGATAACGGCTGTGCGATCAATGACCTTGACCTTCACAACATCTTCCAAAGCCCTGCGTTGGGATGGAGCTAACTCGGTATCGGCAACCACCGTATCAGCGCCAAGCGAGCGAACTAATTCCCTCAATTCCTGAGCCTTGCCTTTGCCAAGAAAAGTCGCTGGATCAGGATGTTGCCTACGCTGCAAAAGGCCGTCGAGCACTTGCGCTCCAGCGGTTTCGGCTAATGCTGCCAATTCTCGAAGTGAATTCTCGGCGTCGGGAAGGGAATGTTCACCCCAGATGCCAATAAGCACAACCTTTTCAAGTTGAAGCTCTCGATACTCAACTTCAGAGATATCCTGCATCTGGGTGGACAGGCCAGGAACGCGTTGCAAAGCGGCACGGTCTGCAAGATCCTGTTGCTCAGCCTCAGCTTCTTCTACAGAAGCCTCTTTAGCGCCTAAGGCAAGGGCTCTGGAGTCTCTCCGAAGGATGCGTTCTAGGGTTTCTTCGGTGCTCTGGCTGTTTTGATTTTCTTTCATTTCTGGGTTAACACTACCTTTTTGTAGGAGTAGTGTTTAGTCCGTGCCAGATAATCACTACTTCTCAGAGTCGGCCGATGCCGAGTTGAAACTAAAGAAGTTCAAGGTGAAGCTCAATGGGAACAAGTATGAACTCGTGAGTTCAAGTGGAATTTTTAGTCCGAACGAACTTGATGCCGGAACCGAAGTTCTACTAAAGCAGTTGGATAATCTAAAGCCTGAGGGCACAATTCTAGACATCGGCTGCGGCTGGGGGCCAATCGCACTATCGATTGGACTAGCATCACCAAAAGCAAAAATTATTGCAATAGATGTGAATCAAAAATGTATAGCTCTAACCAAAATCAATGCCGAGTCTCTAGGAATTGGAAACATTGAAGTTTTGACTCCAGATGAAATCAAGGATTCGATTATGTTCGACGAGATCTGGTCTAATCCTCCGATTCGAGTTGGGAAAAAAGCACTGCATGACATATTGCTTCGGTGGCTGCCGAGGCTCAAACCTGGCGGTACCGCAAGGTTAGTAGTTCAAAAAAATCTTGGATCAGATTCGCTTCAGAAGTGGCTTGAAACAGAATTCAGTGATGGATTTGAAATTAGCCGAGTGGCATCAGTTAAAGGTTTTCGAGTTTTGAAGGTTACTCGCAGTTAGATTTCCAATTGGCCTTCAAAAACCAATTCGGCAGGACCGCTTAGGCCTAC
>RHAS01000102.1 GCA_010028615.1 Actinomycetota bacterium | reverse complement strand
CCAGCGTTGCAGCCCAAAGCGCAGGAGCAAGAATCTTATTTTCTGTTTTCATTGACTAATCCTTTGGCTTGGTAAAAGGTGCTCGAATAGTTTCTCTAATGTGTTGCCGGTTCACGTAGAAATAAACCAGCGCAAGAACCATGTGGACTATACCTAAGTCCGTGCGGAAAGTTTCGTCCGGGATAATGCTCACTAAAAATAACCCAAGCATCAAAATAGATGCGGTCATGCCCCAGCGAAGAGTAAGCAAGATTCCAACCCCGAGAAGAGTTTGTGCAGTAGTAAGCCAAAGCTCTTCAGCACCTCTGGAGTCAACTGGTAATGCAGCATTTGCGCCTCCGCCAATTACATATGCAATCGGCATTGATCCAGCTAGTAGCGTCCATTGGTTTAACTTGCTTGAAATTAAAATCGCTAGAGCGGCACCCTCTTTTCCTCTTGCAGCAAAAAGGAAAGCCAATGTGAATTCAGGAGCTTCAGATGCGACTGGGGCTAACCACTGCACCAAGATGTATTCATCTATATTGAGTGCTTTACCAGCTTCAAGCAAGCTATCGCCAAAAGGGTGAGCGGAAAGAAAGATAACCGTTGCTGAAACCACAAGCATGACCAGAATGAAAACTCTTCTGCCCCATTTCGGTAGCGCTCCAACATACGCGGCAGTGCCTTCAAGTTCGGGTTCTTCTCTAGAAGACCCAGAGATTCGCCAAAGATAAACACAGTAAATCACCACAAGCAAAATGCCGATAAGCAGGTGCATTGACCTTACCGCTGGGACAATCAAGAGCACCATGGAACCTAAAATTAGGAATCCAATATCTGCCCTTGAATCAGACTCCAAGGTGATGCCGAACTCTCTTTTATCCCCAGCGCGTCTTCTGCGCACCGCCTTTACTGAGAAATAAGCAATCAGGGCTACCACCGGCCAACCAAAGCCTTGCACGATGCGGTTAGCTCCGGTCAAATTGGCTGTTGCATACTCAACCATGGTTGCATCGCTTGTTTAGTCAATGACCAAGCTTTCGTTAGTTATTCGGATCTGGAATCATCACATACTTGGTCTCAAGATATTCGCTGATACCTTCCAAGCCACCTTCGCGACCGAGCCCAGATTGCTTCACTCCACCAAACGGTGCTGCTGCGTTAGATACCAAGCCTGTGTTTAGACCAGTCATACCAGTATCAAGTTGTTCTACAAGTCTTAGTCCGCGCTTTAGATCTTGGGTGTATGCGTAGGAAACTAAACCATAAACAGTGTCGTTGGCTAAATCAATAGCTTCCTGTTCAGTTTTGAATCTAACAATCGGTGCAATTGGACCAAAGATTTCTTCGCCAAGAATAGTTGAACCAGGTTTCACATCCATCAAAACCGTTGGCTCAAAGAAATACCCGGCACCGTCTTTAGAGTTTCCGCCGGTAATCACAGCGGCACCTTCACTTACCGTTGTCTTAACTAAGCGCTCTAGGTTCTCTCTAGCTTTTTGGTTGATTACCGGACCAATCTTGGTCTCTGGATCTAATCCTCGACCTAACGGCATCTGACTCATCTGCTCAGCCATGCGGTTAGCAAACTCTTCGGCAACTGCTTCGTGAACGATAAACCTATTTGCTGCCGTGCAGGCTTGTCCAATGTTTCTAAGCTTCGCTAGCATCGCTCCAGCAACGGCGGCATCTAAATCAGCATCTTCAAAGACAACAAATGGAGCATTTCCGCCTAACTCCATAGAAGTGCGAAGCACCTGCTTGGCGGATTGCTCCAAAAGTCGAACTCCAACTTCGGTAGAACCAGTAAAGGTAATCTTTCTTAGTCTCGGATCTGAAATTATCGGTGCGCTCGTAGCGGATGAGGTGCTGGTGGTAATCACGTTCACCACTCCAGCTGGCAGGCCAGCTTCTTCCAAATTTGCGACAAGTAGCAGTGTGGTTAGTGGAGTCAGCTCTGCAGGCTTTACCACCATGGTGCAACCAGCGGCTATTGCTGGGCCAATCTTTCTGGTGGCCATTGCTAGCGGGAAGTTCCATGGAGTGATTGCAAAAGCAGGTCCAACCGGTCTTTGGGTGACGAGCATCCTGCCGGTACCTTCTGGTGAAGATCCATAGCGACCGGAAATTCTCACTGCCTCTTCAGAGAACCAGCGCAAAAACTCATTACCGTAGGCAACTTCTCCCCTTGCCTCAGCCAAGGGTTTACCCATCTCCATGCTGATTAGCATGGCGAACTCTTCACTTCGTGCCCGAACTAGTTCAAAGGTTCTTCTTAGGATTTCAGAGCGCTCCCGTGGCGCAGTCTTTGCCCAGGCTTGCTGGGCTTCATCGGCTGCGGTAAGCGCTGCTAGGCCATCCTCGGCTGTGGCATTTTCGATTTCAAGGAGGGTCTTCGCTGTAGCAGGGTCTTCTACAGAAATCGGCTTATCTGCGTGACCTGCAACCCACTTACCTCCTATATAGAGTTTGGTAGGAACCTTGGCGAGCAGTTCTTGTTCAGTTAGCGTCATTGCTACTTTCCTTATTCAGTTGCCGGCTTTGTTTCAGTAGAAAGTTTGTTACCGCAGCGGAAAAATCCTGTCGCTAGATTATCTATTGCAGCTTTGGTGGTTTGGTTCACTTCGCCAACCGAGGCGATACTAAATACCAAATCAGTATCATCTTTTGCCTTGATTATGCCGGCCAGCGAATACTCCCGCTTAGTCCAACCGGTTTTAGCAAAAATCTTTCCAGCCGCATCGATGTTATCTCCCCTAAAACGATTGGCAAGAGATCCTGTTTCAGCTGCAATTGGCAGAGCTTGCTTTATTACTTCAAGATCGCCTTCTTCGTTCAAGATCTTTTTCAAGAGTGCGTTGATAAAAGTAGCCGGCACAAGGTTGTTTTCACTCTCCCCTGAACCATCCTTGAACAACAAACCAGTTGGATCTAGTCCAGCACGAATCAGTCCTTGTTTGATAGCAGCATCTACCGATGCGAAGGACCCGTCGTAGCCTAACTGCTTGGAAACCAAACGTGCTAGGAATTCTGCCTCGGTGTTATCGCTTACCTGCAGCATGTGTTTAATCCACTTACTAATTGGCTGTGACTGAACTACTGCAATTTGCAACAGATTAGTTCCAGCCTTGGCTTGGGTAAGAACTGCGTTAGCCGCAAGAGGTCCAATAGCCTTTTTGATTGCAGTTCCTGCTCGACCAACCGGATCATTGCTTCTCGGTGAGGTTTCTAGAGCTGGGTTGTCTCGATCGCCATCAACTTGCAAAGCTGTTACATGCGATTGGTAACCAAGTGTGCGCTCCGAATCTGGAACATCGGCTTCCCAGGTAGGGCCGGTGAAATAACTTGAATCCAAAACTATCGAGGTAATTGGTGTGGCTCTCGCCCAGGCATTAATCTGCACTGCCATATCTGAAATCTTCGGGGCATCTTTATATACGCTCTGCTTGCCAACACCAACTCTGGATAAGGTTGGGTCACCTGCTCCAACGACGACGATTTGACCTGGGTTATCCAGATCTGCATAGACCTTGGTCTGCACTCGGTAGTTTGGTCCCAACACCTGAAGAGCTGCGGTCGCGGTAAACAGCTTCATTACCGAGGCGGTCTGAGTTGCCACATCGCCTTGAATATCAAAAAGAACTTCGTTGGTTTCTGGGTTCAGGACTTGGGCGTGCAAGCCGACCAGCCTAGGGTCAGCCGCCAAATCAGCAACTGAGCAGTCTCGGCCTTCTGCGGTGGGGCTGACAGTAGGAGTATTTGTCGGGGTATTTGTATCGGTAGCCTGCGGGCTAGCTCCGGTCGAAGCCAGGGTGAAACCACCAATTATTAGAACCAGCAGCAATAAACCACAAACAGCGCCGATCGCGATTTGACGCAGGTAATTCAACGGCGAATTGGAATTTGGCATTTATGCTCCGATGTGGCTTCCTTTACCTCAATTTTAGACCTTCTTTTGGCGAATAAACTTAGCTCATGAAGAAGTTATTCGGCTCTGCCCTGTTACTTGCTGGCATGTTTGTCGCTGTCTCCCCCGCCTTTGCACACAGCGACCTAGTTAGCAGCACTCCGTTGGCCAACAGCACCGTTGAGGCAGGC
>RHAS01000101.1 GCA_010028615.1 Actinomycetota bacterium | reverse complement strand
GTTTTAGCGGACTATGGAACTGGTGCCATCATGGCAGTTCCTGCCCATGATCAGCGAGATCTGGATTTCGCTAGAGCACTTGGATTACCAGTGAAGGTAGTTATCGATACTGGTGAGCCAGACCCAGTTGAAACAGGTATTCCGCTTCTAGCAGATGGTGTTGCCGTAAACTCTGGCGATCTAAATGGTCTAAATAGAGCAGATGCAATCGACAAGATGACCAAGATTCTAGAGAGCGAGGGTAGGGGTAAGGCTGCTAAAAATTTCAGGTTGCGTGACTGGCTGATTTCTCGCCAGCGTTACTGGGGAACTCCGATTCCGATTGTCCACTGTGAGGACTGCGGTGAAGTTCCGGTACCAGAAGACCAATTGCCGATTGAGCTTCCAAGCGCTGAAGGTCTAGATCTTGCTCCCAAGGGAACTTCACCTCTAGGTGGGGCGACCGACTGGGTAAATGTTCCTTGCCCTAAATGTGCTAAGCCAGCTAAGCGTGATACCGACACTATGGACACCTTCGTCGATTCTTCTTGGTATTTCTTGAGGTATCTATCGCCAAATAGCGAAACTGTTGCTTTTGATGTTGAGGAAGTAAAGAAGTGGGCTCCGGTTGACCAGTATGTCGGTGGAGTAACACACGCTATCTTGCACCTTTTATATGCGAGGTTCTTCACCAAGGTGCTAAAAGACATGGGTTATGTCGATTTTGATGAGCCCTTTACAAGGCTTCTAAACCAGGGCATGGTTTTGATGAACGGCTCAGCAATGAGTAAATCTCGCGGCAATCTAGTCAAACTAGGTGATCAACTAAGTGAGCACGGGGCAGATGCGGTAAGAATTACCATGGCTTTTGCTGGTCCTCCAGAAGATGACATTGACTGGGCCGATGTTTCGCCAAGTGGTTCAGCTAAGTTCTTGGCTAGATGTTGGCGAGCCGCAAAAGATGTTGCCAGTCCAGTAGGAGTTGATTTCTCCACTGGAAACCTTGAGCTTCGCAAGGTCACGCACGCCTTCTTGAGAGATTTCTCAATCAACATTGAAAGCTTTAAATTCAATGTCGGTGTTGCCAAGTTGATGGAGCTTATTAACGCCCTTCGTAAAGCTATCGATGGAACTGTCGGTCCTAATGACCCAGCAGTTAGAGAAGCAGCTGAAATTGCAGCTAAAGCGCTATCTCTGTTCTCACCGTTTATGGCAGAGGAAATGTGGGAGATTTTGGGACACAAACCTTGTGTTGCCTTAGCTGGATTACCAGAACCAGATCCGAGCCTATTGGTAGAGAGCACACTAACTGCAATTGCTCAGGTGGATGGCAAACTGCGCGATACCTTCGAGTTATCAGTAGATGCCACTGAGGATGATCTGAAGGCAGCAGCTGATGCTTCTAGCGCAGTGCAGAAGGCATTGGCCGGACGCGAAGTTGTAAAAGTCATTATTCGAGCCCCGAAACTTATCAACATCGTCACCAAGGGCTAGTTCTTCACAGTTTCTAGCAACATAACAAAGCGACCCTGACTTCGGGCTATTTTCTGATTCATGTTGCAGTGGATCAAAGAACTTTACGCTGAATTTACTCCGAGAGCTTTCAAGGTATTAGTGACGCTCATTGCGGTTATTGGTTTCGGAGCATTTGTTTTGGTTACTTCGCAACCGCAAAAAGTATCGTTATCGGATAAGGAACCATCGGAAGCAGCTGAAGTAAGTGTCAATCAGGCAAAGATCTTTGTTCACATTGCTGGCAAGGTAAAGCATCCAGGCATCTATCAGTTGGATTCAGGGGCTAGGGTATTTGATGTTGTTTTATTAGCTGGTGGGTTCACTAAGAAAGCAAATCAGTCCAGTATCAACCTAGCTCGAGTGGTTACCGACGGGGAGCAGATTGTTATTGGCTCTGGCACTAGCCAAGAACTTCTAAATAATTCACAAAGTTTCATTTCTCTCAACCAGTCATCGGTTAGCACTCTAGAAGACTTGCCTGGGGTAGGCCCCGCTCTTGCCGGTCGCATAGTTGACTGGCGAGAAGCAAATGGCGGCTTCAAATCTAAGGAAGACCTACTAAATGTTGCAGGCATCGGGGATAAGTTGTATTCCTCAATCAAAGATTTAGTAACGCTGTGAAACTAAGGTTTGTAGCCCCAGTTGTTTGGCTCTTAGCTTTTATCTTTGCAACTCTGGTGTCTCCGGCAATACAGTCTCAAGAGTTCAAGGACTTAATCGAGAGCAATAAGACAATTAGAGTTTCTGCGCGGGTTGAAACTCAAGTGACTGAGTATCAAGGATTCAACGGGACGACTGAACGCCAAGTTGAAATTAGAGTTCTCGAACCTGTTTTCCTTGCTGGTAAGACAGGGCTAGTAAGTATCGGAGAGCGTGAGATCTCACTTGGGCAATCAATCGATGCAGTAATGACCTTTCGCCAGAGCCACAGAAGTGATGTTGCCTTCAGGGCAAGGATTAAATCTCTTTTTGGCACCGCTTCTGGAGATCAACCAAACTTTTTTGAGAATCTCAGGAGAGAGTTCACAAACAACCTTCGAGGCTTGACAAGTGATTCAGCGGCACTAGTGGCAGGTCTGGCAATCGGAGATGACTCTAGGCTTTCTGGAGAAACGAAGGATTCGTTCAAGACAGTATCTCTAACGCATCTAACAGCGGTTAGTGGCGCTAATTGTGCAATTGTCCTTGGAGTCGTAGCACTACTGATAAATCGATTACCTCTCAAGCGCTGGCAAAGAGTATCGCTCAGTTTGATTGCGATTGCTTGCTATTTAGCTCTGGTAGGGCCTGAGCCAAGTGTTTTGCGCGCAAGTGTCATGGTCGCGGTTGTCCTAGTTGGATTCAATCTGGGAAGGAAAGTTAACCCGGTTGACGCTTTAGCGCTAAGTGTCATTCTGCTTCTTCTATTCGATCCAAAATTGTCTCTCGACTATGGGTTCGCATTATCAGTCCTAGCAACCTTGGGAATCCTTGTACTAGCTCCGAAATTTGTTGAAGTTTTTGAACGCCGAATGCCTAAGTGGCTTGCTATCGGTTTAGCGGTAACAGTTGCTGCCCAGATTGCGTGTCTGCCAATACTTTTAGTCCTGCAACCAGAGATTCCTGTCTATTCGGTTATCGCTAACTTGCTGGCCGAACCGCTCGTTATCCCGATAACCATCTTGGGGTTAGCTGCATGCATGATTTGTCTTATCTTTCCAATGCTTTCCGGATCAATTTCACTTCTAGCATCAATTCCAGCAAGTTGGATAATCGCTCTGGCAAACTACCTAGCAGAAGCTCCATACGCTAGCCTTCCCTGGTATTCCGGTGCATTTGGAATAGGTTTGGCGATAATTCTTTCCGGTTTCTAGCTCAGAACTCTGCAGCCGCTGTATCTAATTCCGCGTTCTATTCAGAAAAGCACACAATCGTCAATTGCGATGTCGGGCAAGGGGATGCACTAGTTATTCAATCTAAAGGAAAGGTGGCAGTAATAGATGTGGGCCGAGAAAATCCTGCAATTGATAATTGTCTTAGCGGGCTCGGGATATCAAAGATAGACCTTCTCGTCCTTACACATTTCGACATGGATCACGTCGGTGGAATTCTTGGCGCAATTACCGGGCGAAGTGTTGGAATAGCCATGGTAAGCCCTTTTCCAGATGAGAGACCTGGTGCGGACTTTGCCGAACGGGCTGTTGCGGATCAGGGTATTGAACTCATCCAAGCCGAGGTTGGTATGAATGGCAGATTAGGCGATTTCGCTTGGCAGGTACTTGCACCTCATCGGGGAGCTCCTGAAGCTAAAGATAGTAATGATGGTTCTATTGCCATGCTCTGGGAGTCAGAGGCAACTGCGCTCTTTACTCTCGCCGATCTCGGCGAAGAGGGCCAATTGAGGATTGGCCAAGAGAGCAGTGCAATGCTTGCTTCTGGCTCTTCCGACAAGACGGTAGTAGTAAAGGTTGCTCATCATGGTTCTGCAGACCAAGCCGCTGAGTTCTATGAAGCTATTCAGCCTGATGTTGCAATTATTTCTGTAGGGCAGCACAACTCCTATGGTCATCCGACAAAACGAACGCTTGATTTACTGAATCGGCTAAATGCCAAGA
>RHAS01000011.1 GCA_010028615.1 Actinomycetota bacterium | reverse complement strand
GGGTAAATCTGGTAAATGACGCTGGTGCGCCACCATTCGGCGTCTTTACGGGCCCTGCTCAGGACTTCAGTTGAAGGGGTAGACATAGTTTCCAAGATAAATCATGCTTTCTAATTTTTATGTCAGATTTACTATTCCGTAATCGTTTCCAGAATAGTGGCTCCACACAGCCTGTTTTGGAATGTGAAAACTGATCCCAGATTGGCAAATATGCCCGAAACCCTTATAAATAAAGGGAATCCAGACTTTTTCTGGAAAAATCTCAGCATATCTTTACGAGACTGTTATCGTGAAACCGCTTACACATTTGACTAAATGGCACTTTATTTGGCTAACTATAACCAGCACAAAAACGTGCTAACTCAATATCGATATGGAGAGTAAATGTTTTCAATTTCTAAGAAAGGAGCCGGAGCTGTTGTTGCCTTTGCAGTCGTTCTGGGCGGTATTGCACTAGCCCCAGCACAAGCTGCACCAAAGGTACTAACGATCTGGGCTGACGAAACTCGTGGCCCACACCTGATCGAACTCTTCGGCGCCGTAGAAGACCAGGACGAGGGCGACTTCGTTGCTGGATATGTAATCGATGTCAAGCCACAGGCTAACTTTGATGCTCTAAAGGCAGCCCTTGACAACGCAACCTCAGCCTCAGGTCCAGACATCGTTCTTGGTCCTAACGACTGGGTACCGACTGGTGCAAAGAACGGAAAGCTTGCTGCTTTCACTCTTCCTGCAACCATCAAGGCAGACTTCACTGCTAACCAGCTAGGTGACCTTTCATACAAGGGCAAACTATATGGTGTACCACTTGACGTAAACAACGTTGCCATGATCCGTAACGCTGGAGTTCCATCATCAGCAGTTGCAACCTTTGGTTCAATGGTTAACTACTTCAAGGCTAACAAGGAAGCACAGGGCCTAAAAGCAGGTCTATGTATTCTTGGTGGTGGAGAGGCATGGGCTGGTCTAGGTGTATGGTCAGCTCTTGGTCTACAGCCATACCGCATGAAGGCTGGAAAGGTTGACACAACCTTGTCAAAGGCAACTGCAACTGTAGCTGCTTCTGGTGACCCAGTATCTGGTGAATTCATCAACAACCTAAAGGCTCTTGTTCTAGAGCCATCTGGAAACAGATGGGTCTCTAACGGCTTCTTCGCACCATGGGATGGCGCTCCTGGCACCACCTTGGCTAACTGTGAAGCTGACTTCAAGGCCGGTAAGGTTCCATTCGCAATCCTAGGAAACTGGCAGAAGGGTATGATGAGCACCGCCATCGAAGCTACCTTGCAGCCAGTACCTGGTATTACTGCTGGTACCTACGGAAACGCATTCGGATCAGTTTCTGGTGCGCTTCTAACATCATTCGCTAACGGTAAGGGTAACCTCGCTGCTGCTAAGTCACTGTTGAACTACTTCGGTTCACGTGCAGGTCAGCGCGACTACCAGAGAATCGAAATGCGCCCACACGCTAACGCTAAGGCTGCTAAGTTCGGTTCAACATTCCAGAAGGGTATGGCCCGCGCTGCTGGTCTAGCTTCAATCCCACAGATTGGTAGCATCCTTTCCGGTACCGGAGGAAACGCATGGTGGGGTCTTCCTGGAGACTTCTGGTGGAACGTCACCGGTGACCCAGGTGTGGACCTAACCACAAAGGTAAAGAGCCTTAACGCAATTCTTAAGGCTAACGTTGTAGCTGGTTCTAAGTTCTAATAGAACCAAACAACTAAGTTGCTGGTGGGGAGTGAAAACTCCCCACCAGTTCTTATGTTCGATGAGGAACATTTACAGTTTTCAAAAGCTCTAAAATTTACTTAAGACGAAAGCGGAAGTAGTAAAACTTGAGAATCCTCAAAGGCAATATTTGGGCGGTAATCGCCAAAATTATTTTTGTTTCCCTGGCGATGGTTACCCTTGGGTACCTAATGATGGCCGCCTTTGGCACTGGCGATACAAACATCGCAATCTTCTTGGCTGTCTGTATTCTTCTTCTCGCTTTCACCTATTTCACTAATCTTTCAGTGCCCCTTAAGTTTTTTGCACCAGGCCTTATGTTCTTAGGTGCATTCGTGATTGTCCCTGTTGTCTTTACCCTCTCCATGGCAGGTTTCAAGTACCAAACCGGAAACATGCTCTCCAAAGAGGATGCTCTAAGCACGATTATTGATCAAGGCAATACCACTGACCCGGATGGTACTTCTTTTGAAGTGGTAATTGGACATGTCGGAAAAAAGCAGAGCGATGTTGCCGTTATTATCAGGATCCCTCGTGAGGATGAGTCACAGGTTGGCTCTGCACTAGTTTTTGACTCAAGACTTGGATACTACGGTTCAGACAAGAACAACATCGCAGTTCTAGTTAGCGACGTCTACGAAGAGGGTAGCTACCCATTCTTTATTTCAACTGCTTCGGAACTGGTCGTCCTAACTGAAGAGGATGTTGAATACGACGATAATTTTGTTGCTTTTAAAGCCCCAGGATTTACTCAATTTTCTGAAGCTGAATCTGATGCCGTCGTTGAGAAGCTTCCTTCGATTAGGTTCAAATACACTGATCCCTACTTTTTGAAAGTCGACCCACCGGTCAATGGCAACTACATGGCTTCGGTGAACCAGGCAGAGGTTAACTACAGCTATTTCATTTCATCTAAATCTGATTACTACCCCATAGACGAGAAAGACGTAGTTGTCGATGACCTCGGTCAAGCTATCGGGGCGAAGAACTTTACAAAATACACTTCAGATCAGATTTCTACGTTTGCCGATAAAATCGGCAACATTCGACTCAAGTATGCAGAGCCATACTACGTGGGAATTGAGAACCTGCCTTCAGGTGGAAACCCATTTGGTTGGGCAATCGTAAAGATCCAGAACATCACCTACGATAAGAAAACCGACAAGGTAACGGACATTCTGACCGGTGCGACCTATACCGACGATGGTCGCGGGAATTACCGAAACCCAGAAAACAAAGATGACTATCTGGATCCAGGTTGGCGACAGGGTATTTGGTTTGAAAACTTCACCAGTTTGGTGACTGATCCTAGAATTCGTGACCCGCTGGTATCGGTATTTATTTGGACAATAGTGTTTGCGGTATCAACTGTGATTACTCAGTTTGCACTAGGTCTTTTAGTGGCTATAGCCATGGATAAAAAACTTCGAGGACGTGGCATTTATCGCTCACTGATGATTTTGCCTTACGCCATGCCGTCGATCATGTCCATTCTGATATGGGGTGGAATGTTAGATCGTAATGGTGCGATTAACAGCCTTCTTGGCTGGGATGTCTCTTGGCTTCAAGATCCATTCATGGCCAAAATATCCGTGCTGCTAGTCAACCTTTGGCTAGGTTTCCCATACTTCTACCTAATTTGCTCTGGTTCTCTGCAGGCTATCCCTAAAGAACTAGCTGAGTCCGCATCGATTGACGGAGCAAATGCAAGGCAAATATTCAGATTGATAACCTTGCCACTTTTGCTTCGAATGTTGACTCCACTGCTCATCGCTTCCTTTGCCTTCAACTTCAACAACTTCAACATCATCTACCTGCTAACCGGTGGTGGACCGAAACCTGAACTTGATAGCTTGGCTGGAGCAACAGACATTTTGATTAGCTATACCTACAAGTTGGCCTTCGATACCACAATTCAGAATTATGGTTTGGCAAGCGCAATCTCAGTTGTAATCTTCGTCATCGTGGCTTCAATCTCGATGTATGGAATAAGAAAATCGAAAGTATTGGATGATTTCGCATGATTAATTTCATTAACTGGGTTCAGCAAAAGTCCTGGCGTCACCTCGTCGGAGTGCTTTGTTGCTTCTTTGCAATCTTCCCTCTCTATTTGGTGGTTACCGCCTCGTTCAGCTCTAACCAGAGCTTGCAGTCAACCTCATTTATTCCAACTTCATTTGTCTGGGACAACTATCAGTTGTTATTCACTGATCCAAAAGTGCCATTTTTAAAGTGGATGCAGAACTCAGCAATGATTGCTGCTTCTGTATCGCTACTTTCCGTTTTGATTGGTGCTGCTTCTGCTTTCGCATTCAGCAGATTGCGCTTCAAAGGTAAGCGTGTTGGTTTGCAGTCGCTGTTGTTGGTTCAGATGTTCCCTTCAGTTTTGGCCCTTAGCGCAATCTACGTCATCATGGAACGCGTCTATGTCTTCGCCCCTGAATGGGGTCTTGGCACTTTAGGCGGTTTGGTGCTTGTTTACCTGGGCGGATCGATGGGTGTGAACATCTGGCTGATGAAGGGCTTTGTTGACTCAATTCCGCTGGAATTGGATGAAGCTGCCAAGGTTGACGGCGCTAGCGCTATGCAGACCTACTGGCAGATTTTCGTTCCTCTGGCCTCACCTATCTTGGCCGTTGTGACTTTGTTGTCCTTTATTGGATTATTCAACGAGTTCATCATGGCTCGTTTGTTCCTTCCAGAAAATGAGCAGCGAACTGTGGCGGTTGGTCTGCAAGGGTTTATCGGTGGGCAGTATGCGCAGAACTGGGGACCGTTCGCGGCTGGATCACTCTTGGCCTCGATACCGATCATTGTGGTGTTCATGTCCCTTCAGCGTTACATCATCGGTGGTCTAACCGCAGGTTCGGTTAAGGGCTAGCCCAAACCGAAGATGGTCTCAAAACTAGATAGCATCCCAAGAGCGCTATGGCCGCACCATGATGGCTCAGCGTTGTATGTTGCCAACCAGAAGCCAGCACTTCTTGAGAAGATCAAGCTAAAAATCAGGGTGCACGCTGCCTTTGGCAAGGTAAAAAACATCCAGGTCCGATTCAGCGAATCAGGTGAGGCATTCCCAACGCCTCCGGCCAAACTGCTTTCAAGCAAAGACGGCTGGTCTTGGTATGAAGCCACCATCGTCATGCACAACCCATACATGAACTACCGCT
This sequence comes from Actinomycetota bacterium, assembly GCA_010028615.1. Taxonomy (GTDB): domain Bacteria; phylum Actinomycetota; class Actinomycetes; order Actinomycetales; family Microbacteriaceae; genus Rhodoluna. Next base: position 7,839 of record RHAS01000011.1, on the reverse strand, counting down.
GGTATTTGGAATTTCAGGATGGCTCAAGTTTCTGGCTAAATGCCAGAGGCTTGAGCGATCTAGAACAGCCCGATGTTGAAGATTTCCGCATCAATACTTTTTCTTCGGCACCGAGCTGGGGTAAGTCAGCGGTGATGTATCAGATTTTTCCTGATCGCTTCGCGAGATCTGCAAACGCAGACAAGCACAAAAAGCCAGACTGGGCTTTGGCTAGGAATTGGTCAGACAAGGTAATTGCTTCTGGCCCCGGTACTAGCGAACAGTTCTTTGGTGGTGACTTATACGGAGTTATCGAACACCTAGATCACCTAAAGAGCCTGGGTGTCACGCTGATTTATCTCACGCCGGTATTCCCTGCTAGATCTAATCACCGCTATGACGCATCGAGCTTTGATATGGTTGACCCGCTGCTCGGTGGCGATAAAGCACTTATTGAACTTGTTCAAGCTGCACATAAAAAAGGTTTCAAGATTATCGGTGATCTAACCAGTAATCATTCTGGAAGTGCTCACGAGTGGTTCAAGGCATCTTATAAAAAGCCAGGGGCTAAAGAATCAGAGTTTTATTATTTTTCTAATAAGAATCGTGATTACGATTCTTGGTTTGGCGTCCCATCATTACCTAAGTTCAACTGGAAATCACAGGAACTCAGAAAAAGATTTATAACCGGATCTAAATCCATTGTTGCCAAATGGCTAAAGCAGCCATACGGCATGGATGGCTGGCGTATCGATGTTGCCAACATGACCGGACGTATCCGTGAAGAGGATATGTATTTAGAAATACAAAAACTTATGCGCGATACCATCCAGTCAATTAATCCAGATGCAATCGTGCTCGGCGAATACACCGGTGATGCTGCCTACCAGATGCAGGGTGAAGGTTGGCACGGTGCGATGACCTACTACAACTTCACCAAACCGGTTTGGCGATGGTTCTATAACCCCCAGGTGAAAGCCACCGCCGGGTTTTTAGGAATCGGCCGAACCAAGATCGACGGCAATGAGATGATCAAGCAGCATCTTGATTTTGCAGCAGGTTTCCCGTGGCACGTCAGATTACACAACATGAACCCACTGGATACCCACGATATTCCTCGATTCAAAACCTTTGCTATTCCCGGAGCTCAACGTGTTGCGGCCGGCATGCAGTTTACTTTCCCAGGTATGCCGGTGATTTGGGCAGGGGATGAGTTCGGACTAGATGGCACCAACGGCGAGGAATCGAGAACACCGATTCCTTGGAATAACGAACGTCCTAATGATCGAGCCATGCTGGTGCACTACAAGGCCTTCGCCAAAATACGTAAAGAGAACACTGCCCTGCACGATGGCTCAATGCGCTTTCTATATGTCTCGGCGGAGCTTGTGGCTTATGTCAGAGAGAACAAAAAGCAGAGCATTCTGGTGGTGGCTAGCCGCGGTAGCGATACCAATGCCAGCATTCCACTGGAAAGCATCAGGGGGATCAAGCAGGCTGAAAACATCTACGGTGGGGCCAAACTTGTCGTCTCTGGCAAGGAAATCCTGTCTCGGGGCTCCGCGGCGGGGTAGCTCAGGTGGTTAGAGCACACGGCTCATAATCGTGGTGTCGCGGGTTCAAGTCCCGCCCCCGCTACCAACAAAAACCTGCCAAACTTGTTTTCATGGTTAATCCCAATGTTCAGGGCAAAAGCTATCCCGAGACTGCTGTTTATTTAGTCGGTCGCGAAAAGATCCGGGAATTTGCTAAAGCGGTATTTTCAAATAACCCGGTCAACCACGACGTCTTTGCAGCTCAAGCAGCTGGCTATACCGACCTGGTTGCCCCACCTACCTTTCCAGTTGTCATCCAGGAGCAATCACTGCAACAGGCATTAGCTGATAAAGAAGCGGATATTGATTTTTCTAGGGTTGTCCACGGTGATCAGAGATTTATTACCAATCGCCCGATTGTTGCTGGCGATGAACTAACCTCGGTACTCACCGTTGCCTCGGTAAAATCACTCGGCGCTCACTCGATGGTTACCTTCAATACTGAAATTTTTGATAAAGAAAAGTCTCTGGTCTGCACAGCCATTAGCACCCTAGTAGTTAGAGGTGAAGAGTAATGAATCTTGAAGCCTTAGAAGTTGGCCAGGAAGTTGGCTCAAGAATTTTTTCTTTCACTCGCGACTCACTGGTGAAATATGCAGGAGCGTCGGGAGATTTTAACCCAATTCACTATCGTGATGATTTTGCCAAAAGCGTCGGCTTAGAAGGTGTCTTGGCGCACGGCATGCTCACTATGGGAGCAGCAGTTCAGGTTGCTGTTGACTGGGTTGGCGATAGCGGCAAGGTAATTGACTATGGCGTTAGATTTACTAAACCGGTTTATGTTCCATTAGAAGGCTCTGCCGAGGTTACCGTGATTGGAAAAATCGGCGCGATTGATTTAGAAAATAGAACGGTAAGAGTTGATCTAACTGCAAGTTGCGCTGAGGTAGCGGTGCTTGGTAAAGCTCAAGCCGTAGTGAAGTTATGACCAGACTTTCGGAATTAACAACTATTAGAGTCGGCGGTGAGCCCGGTAAGTTACTGTTTGCCGACACCAAAGAAGAGTTGGTAACTTTTGCCAAGCAGGTTTGGGCTGATACCGATAAGTGGTTGATTCTAGGCTGTGGTTCAAATGTTGTGGCTAGCGATGACCTTAGTGATTATCAGGTAGTTCTTGTTGAAACCAAAGGCATCAGTGTTGAAGGTGGCCTAGTTACTGTTCAAGCTGGAGAAATCTGGGGAAGCTTTGTTGATCTGGCTAATCAAAACGGCTGGGCTGGAATCGAATCTTTAGCTGGAATTCCCGGCACGGTTGGGGCAAGTCCGATACAAAACATCGGAGCATATGGCCAAGAGGTTTCAAGCGTGATCGAATCGGTCGAGTTCCTAGATTATGAACTAGGCGAAGTAATTGTTTTAGACAATGAATTTTGTGGTTTTGGCTATCGCGACAGTGTCTTCAAGCGAGGACGAGTTGGTGTTGTCCTTTCGGTGACATTTAGGTTTGGCAAAGCTGATCCGGCTGAACTGATATCAAGGTCGGAAGAGGTTGTTGCCCTTAGAAGATCTAAAGGAATGGTTTTAGATAAGAGCGATCACGATACCTGGTCCTGCGGATCATTTTTTATGAATCCGATAGTTTCTGAGAGTTTTGCTAGAACTCTGCCGCTAGATGCCCCGCAGTGGGAAGTTGGCGATCAGGTGAAGTTGTCGGCGGCATGGCTAATTGAACAAGCTGGATTGAGTAAGGGATATGCGCTTCCTGGCTCTAAGGCGGCCATTTCAACCAAGCACGCTTTGGCGATAACTAATCGAGGTGGCGCTACAAGCAAAGAGGTAGTGGAATTAGCTAGATACATTCAGGAAACAGTAGCAAACCGTTTTGGGGTTAGCTTGGTGCCAGAGCCTAACCTAATTGGAATTAGCTGAATTTAAATAGCGCCAGGCTGATTGCGATGGTGAACATCACCAGGGCGATAAAGATATCCAGTATTTTCCAAAACACCGGCTTTGACATCAGTGGAGATAATCTGCTCGCTCCAAAGCCGAGTGAGAAAAACCAGACAAAGCTAGCTGTCATCGCACCTACCGCAAAGACAAAGGCCTGATCACCAAACTGGTGAGAGAGCCCGCCAACAAAAATTACAGTGTCCAGATAAACGTGCGGGTTTAGAAAGGTAAGACTCAGTGTGGTTAGCACTGCTTGCTTTATAGAAGCAGCCGAGTTGCTACTAGCCGAAAGGGATTCTGCTTTGAAGGCTCTTCGCAGTGACGATATACCAAACCAGATTAGATAGCAAACACCGAACCAGCGCACTACCTCCAGTAATACTGGAAGCGATTCGATTGCGGTACCAAGCCCCAATACCCCTAGCGCTATAAGTAATGCATCGCTTACTGAACAGATCAAAACAACCAGAAAAACATTTGATCTGGCAAGTCCCTGCCTAAGCACGAAGGCATTTTGCGCACCGATGGCAACAATTAGGGAAAGCCCAGTTAGAAACCCTGTAATTAGCGCTTGCAAAGCTAGACCCTTCCAAAATACTTATCAAAAGGCTACCTGTATTAAAGACTTCGGTAGTCTTTAAAGGTGAACGAATTCCCTAGAATCTCTCATCGCATCGGATCTATTGCTGAATCCGCAACGCTAAAAGTTGATGCCAAAGCCAAAGCTTTGCAAGCCGCCGGCAAACCGGTTATTTCATATGCCGCCGGCGAACCAGATTTTCCAACCCCCGCCCACATTGTCGAAGCTGCCATCCAAGCAGCTAGAGATCCAAAGAACCACCGCTACACCCCAGCGGTCGGTCTGCCAGAACTGCGTGAAGCAATTGCACAAAAGACCAAGGTTGATTCTGGAACTGAAATAACTGCTAACCAGGTTGTTGTCACCAACGGTGGCAAGCAAGCGGTTTACCAAGCCTTTGCAACCCTTCTTGATCCAGGGGATGAGGTTTTGATGCCTACCCCATTCTGGACAACCTATCCTGAGGCAATTCACTTAGCCGGCGGTGTTCCGGTTGAAGTTTTTGCCGGCAGTGATCAGAACTATTTGGTAACAGTTGACCAACTAGAAAAAGCAAAGACAGCTAGATCTAAGGTGCTGCTAATAGTCAGTCCGTCAAACCCAACCGGCTCTGTCTATTCAAGAGATCAGATTGAAGAAATTGGTCGCTGGGCTTATGAAAACGGCCTATGGATAGTAACCGATGAGATCTATCAAAACCTGACCTATGACGGTTTGAAGGCATACTCGATTACCGAAGTGGTGCCGGAACTTACCGATCGCACCATTATGGTCAACGGTGTTGCCAAGAGTTATGCGATGACCGGTTGGCGTCTTGGCTGGATGGCAGGACCGCAGGATGCCATGAAGGCGGCAGCTAACCTGCAGTCACATCTGTCCTCAAACGTTTCTAACATCAGCCAGCGAGCAGCAATTGCTGCCCTCACTGGACCGCAGGATGAGGTTTTGGCCATGCGCGAAGCCTTCAACCGCAGAAGATTGATTGCGGTGGATGAGCTGAACAAGATCTCTGGCTGGGTAGCACCTACCCCACAGGGGGCCTTCTATGTCTATAGCGATGTGACTGGGCTACTAGGGCGGCAGTGGGGTGGAAAGACCATAAACACCAGCCTTGAGCTCTGCGATTACATCCTTGATGCCGCTGAGGTGGCCCTGGTCCCAGGCGAGGCCTTTGGCCCATCCGGTTATGTCCGGTTGTCCTATGCCCTAGGCGATGGACCACTGGTTGAGGGCATTCAAAGGCTGCAAAAGCTTTTTAGTTGATTTTTTTCGCTTCGTCTAGTAGCTCGCCCCAACTATTGGGAATTTTTCCTGATTCGAGCATTTTCTTGAAAACAAGATATGCATCATTCTTAGATCCAAATGCCCGCAAGTTCTCTCGGTCATTTGCCCACGCATAAACAATCACCGATGATTTTGACGAGTAGCGGAAGAAAATTCTGTACTGCTGTCGAAATTTAGCCCTCAGCCAATGTCGGAATTTGGGGCCTAGTGTACTTCCAAGTTTGAAACTTGGATCTGCTGGGTTTCGAGGAATCGCACCATAAACCTGGGCATACAAAGAGCGCAACACTTTCAGTTCAAAGCTGTTTTGCTGATCGCTGGAGTTTTCTATTTTAGATTTTTCTGCCTCATGCTCCAGCCGGGTTAAGACCAGTAGAAATGCGGGGTGAAACAAAAGATTCCAACCATTTGAAGTTTGCATTCAGTCCTCGTTGTGAAGATCTGGTTGAGCTAGGAATTCTTCAAGAGTTGGGGGAAAGCCGCTAACACCTTTACCTGGTTCCCCAGAAAGTCGGGTGACCATGTCTTCATACCACTTTGCATCGAGCGGGATTAGCCGTTCGGGATGCTTTTCAATGTCATCTGCCAGAAAGTCAAGCCACGAGTCTAAAATCGGGTCTTCATGTTCAAGCGCGACTTTTCGAATTTGTACCCCGCCGGACTCGTCAAGTATCCACTCGAGCTTGTCCCTTTTTCCCAGCCCGAGGGCTTTTCGGATCCTAGCCGGAACGGTAGTTTGGTATCGATCTGTTAGCGATGATTGTAAATCGTCTTCGTTCATGTGGATATGGTAATGCATTTGCATTACTATTTCAATCCTCAAATTTCCCTTTGCATTTAGCGGGTTTCGGGGATAAACTCGCTAGAGGTAGTTTGACAACTGCCTTAAAGCCTAATCTGGCAAACTAATCAATTTAGATACTGATAGTTAGCCTTTGCCGGCCAAACCCCTTTAGGGCAGTGGCTCAATTGGTAGAGCAGCGGTCTCCAAAACCGCAGGTTGCAGGTTCGAGTCCTGTCTGCCCTGCAAGTTAGAGCATCAGCCCTAATGAAAGATGAAACTTGAGGAAGTGAAATGTCGGAAGAACTAGAGCAGCCTTCAGAAGATCTGGTTGAGAAAGCCAGGACCAATCGTGCTGCCGCACGCGGACCATTCGGTCGCATCATTTTGTTCCTTCAGCAGGTTATTGCCGAGCTCAAGAAAGTTAACCGTCCTACCTATCAGGAACTTCGCAACTACACCGCAGTTGTTTTAGCTTTCGTTGTTGTGGTTATGGCAATCATCTTTGGACTTGATTATCTATTTGGCCAGGGAGTTATCTGGCTCTACACATTCTTTGCACCAGGTAAGTAAGAGGAAATAAAGCGTGAGCGAAAACGAACAGGAACAAAACCCAACTGAGGGTGTGAATCTCGAGGCAGAGTCAACCGACTATGCAGAGACCGATCCTGCATACATTGACGACACCAACGCCGATGAGCCATCTCCAGAAGAGCAGGCACTGCACGTTGTTACCGACGAGCAGGTTGCGCAAGAGGCAGAGCAAGAGGAAGATCCTTATGCTGCTTTCAAGCGTGAGCTAGCTGCCCAAAAAGGCAAGTGGTACATCATTCACTCTTACGCAGGTTATGAAAAGCGTGTGAAGCAGAATATTGAAAACCGTAAACTTGCAATCGTCGGTGGCGATGACATCTACCAGATTGAAGTTCCAATGGAAGAGACCATTGAAATCAAAAACGGTCAGCGCAAGCTTGTCACCAAAGTTAGAATTCCAGGTTATGTTCTAGTTCGCATGGACATGAACGAAGACTCATGGAGCTTAGTTCGTGGAACCCCAGCGGTTACCGGCTTTGTCGGTCACAGCGAATACCCAAGCCCACTTCGACCATCGGAAGCATTTGAAATGCTGAAGAGCCTTTACGTATTGCCTGAAGAAGCCGCTGCCAAGGCATCGGTTAAGTCTTCTGGTGGTAAGACGAAGGCGAAGTCAATCCCGGTCAACGTGGATTACAAGCTGGGTGAATCAATCATGATCAAGGAAGGATCCTTCGCAGGCCTTCCAGGTACCATCAGCGAAATCAAGCCAGAAAGCGGCAAGCTCACTGTTTTGGTTTCACTGTTTGAGCGTGAGACACCAGTTGAATTGAGTTTTGATCAGGTTTCGGCTCTGGTCTAAGAAATTTATAAACCTAAACATAAGGAAAAGAAGAAATGGCACCGAAGAAAAAAGTAACCGGCATGATCAAGCTCCAGATCCAGGCAGGCGCTGCTAACCCAGCTCCACCGATTGGTCCAGCACTAGGTCAGCACGGTGTGAACATCATGGAGTTCTGCACCGCATACAACAACGCCACCGCAGACCAGAGAGGTAACATCGTTCCGGTTGAAATCACCGTATACGAAGACCGCTCATTCACCTTCGTTCTAAAGACCCCACCAGCAGCCGAGCTAATCAAGAAGGCAGCCGGGGTAGCCAAGGGCTCAGCAACCCCACACACCGTGAAGGTGGC
>RHAS01000002.1 GCA_010028615.1 Actinomycetota bacterium | reverse complement strand
AGATCCCTACGGACCGTTTCTACAGCGACATCTAGGCGTTTAGCCGCTGAAATGGCGTCAATACGGCCTTCGCTGCGTGACCATTCGGCCAGCTGCATCCGGCGTTCTTCAGCCAACATCCCTAGCTTTCTCCTTGTTTAGGCTGTGGTTTTCTGCCTGAATGGCAGGGCAAACTCACTCCTTTAGGAAAAATAGCAGACGAATCTCACGAATTCAGGCAAAAACAGGCAAAAACAGGCAATATTCCAATATTGTTATTTTTACCAAAAGTGGTGAAATTTACCCGACAAAGTAGATTAATCGGCTAGGAGTTTTCATCCAGCAGTGCCTGCTGCTCCTTGCGATAGGCATCAGCCAACAGTCGCCACCACATAAAGACCGCAAACAGGGCGAATGCAATCCACTCGAGAGCATAGAAAAGGCTGAGCCAATTCAATCCAGCATCGGTTTTTGACAAGCCGATCTCAATTGGGTCAACCGCCTTCAAATCGGTGAACTTACTCACCTTAGTCATCGCAATGAAACCTGGATAAACCCCATTCGAAGCATCAGGCCAATTCACAAAGTTCACCAGCTGCGCTACCGACATCGAATCAAAATTACCGTTTGCAGTTTGTTCCAGTGGAGCTTCACTCGGGAGATAGCGACCATCTAGCGGTTGGTAGCTAAGACTTGCGGGCATAAGCTTTACCTGATCTAGAACCTCAAGTGCAATATTCGGATCTTCGATAAAGCCAACAGCGATAAAGGTCCTACCAAATTCTGAGATTGCTGGGATGACTAACCAGGATCCTTGACTACCATCTAATTGAACTCGGTTATTTACTAGCACTGCATCGGTTGGTAATAGCTTTGCTCGGATGAGTACATACCTTAGAAAAACATCTTTGCCTTCTTTACGAACTTCTTGGAAAGTAAAAGGCTGACCTGGTTCGCTGACTTGATCAAGAGCAAGATACTCGGTGTCGGTGTAATAATCAGATCCGGAGTCAGGCAGTATCGAACGAGAAATCTGCCACTGTGCTAAACCAGCAAATACCGCTGCCATAAGCAAGCAAAGAAATAATGCAACAATCCACTTAGTGGTTAGCGCTAGTTTCAGCATTCTTATACGTCGTAGGGAGATACGATGGTGTCAACTTTTTGGAACTCTTTTAGATCGCTGTAACCGGTAGTCGCCATCGCTTTACGAAGAGCACCAATTAGGTTCGTTCTACCATCCGCAGCCAATGATGGGCCCTGCAGAATCTGTGCTAACGATCCAGCATTTCCTACCTGAACTCGTTCACCGCGAGGTAATTGGTTGTAGCTTTCTGGACCCCAGTGCCAGCCGTGACCTGGTGCTTCATCTGCTCTCGCCAATACTGATCCGAGCATCACAGCATCGGCACCGCAGGCAATTGCCTTGACGATATCTCCCGAAGTTCCAAGACCACCGTCGGCAATGACATGCACATAGCGACCGCCTGACTCATCTAGGTAATCTCTTCTCGCACCCGCAACATCTGCAACAGCGGTGGCCATTGGGGCGTGAATGCCCAAAACTTTTCTGGTTGTTGAAGCAGCTCCGCCACCAAAGCCAACTAGCACACCAGCGGCCCCGGTACGCATCAGGTGCAGAGCTGCGGTGTATGTTGCCGCTCCTCCGACAATAACTGGAACATCAAGTTCGTAGATGAACTCTTTGAGATTCAGCGGGGTCTTAGTCTTGGCAACGTGCTCCGCTGAAACGGTAGTGCCGCGGATAACAAAGATGTCGACCCCAGCTGCGATAACAGTCTTGGCGAAGTTCTGGGTGTTCTGCGGCGATAGCGCTCCGGCAACAGTGACACCAGATTTACGAATCTGCGAAAGTCGTTCCTTGATTAGTTCAGGCTTAATCGGTTCCGCGTAGATTTCCTGCATCTTGGCAGTAGCTTCACTAGCTGAAAGCTTGGCGATTTGCTCTAGCTGTTTGGTTGGGTCTTCATACCTGGTCCATAGACCTTCAAGATCCAAGACACCCAGACCACCGAGCTTTCCAATGGCAATTGCAGTCTCTGGAGAAACCACCGAGTCCATTGGTGCTGCCAAGACTGGTAGTTCAAAAGAGTAGGCGTCGATATTCCAAGTAGTCGAAACATCCTTAGGGTCTCTAGTTCTTCTAGATGGCACGACTGCAACATCGTCAAAGGCCCAGCTTCGGTTACCGCGCTTGCCGCGACCTATCTCAATCTCGCTCAATCTTTTCTCCTAGCGATTGTTGTAATTCGGGGCTTCGACGGTCATCTGAATATCGTGCGGATGACTTTCCTTCAAACCAGCAGGAGTGATTCTGACAAACTTACCCTTGGACTGCAGCTGCTCAATAGTGTTTGCTCCGACATAACCCATGGCGGCACGAAGACCACCAATTAGCTGGTGGGTAACTGTTGCCACAGATCCGCGGTAGGGAACGCGACCTTCAATACCTTCTGGAACCAACTTGTCTTCACGCAAGACATCGTCCTGGAAGTAGCGGTCTTTGGAATAACTCTTAGCTTCTCCACGTGATTGCATTGCACCAAGTGAACCCATGCCGCGATAGGTCTTGAATTGCTTACCTCCGACAAAAGTAATATCTCCCGGTGCTTCATCGGTTCCAGCTAATAGCGATCCGAGCATTACCGCATTTGCTCCAGCGACCAGCGCCTTTGGAATATCTCCTGAGAACTGCAAACCACCATCAGCGATAACCGGCACTCCTGCCTTCTTGCAGGCAAGGCTAGCTTCATAAACTGCAGTAATTTGTGGAACACCGACACCGGCGACAACTCGAGTGGTGCAAATAGAGCCTGGCCCAACACCGACTTTGACTCCGTCAGCGCCAGCATCAACCAGCGCTTTCGCTCCCTCACGGGTAGCGACATTGCCACCGATAACATCGACGTTTTTAGCAAAAGGTTCTGATTTTAATTTGGCGACCATCTCTAGCACAGCGGTGTTATGTCCGTGAGCGGTATCAACCACCAGGATGTCCACTCCGGCTTCTACCAAGGCCATCGCTCTTTCCCAGCCTTGATCACCAACGCCAACGGCCGCTGCGACAAGTAGTCTTCCCGAGTCATCTTTGCTAGCCAGTGGATACTTCTCGCTCTTATCAAAATCTTTGATTGTGATTAGCCCGCGAAGCTTATTTGCCTCGTCGATAAGCGGTAGCTTTTCAATTCGGTGCTGGGCGAAAATGGCAATTGCCTCTTCTGGGCTCACTCCCACTCTGGCAGTTACCAGCGGAACCGGTGTCATGACGTCTTTTACTAAAGTAATTGACTTTTGCACCTCGTTGACAAATCGCATATCGCGGTTGGTGACAATACCAAGTAGTGTGCCATCCTCGTCAATTACTGGAAGTCCTGAAACCCGATAGCGACCACAAATATCATCGACTTCCTGAAGGGTTGCCAGCGGGCTAGTGGTAACCGGGTGGCTAATCATGCCTGCTTCTGATCGCTTGACTAGATCAACCTGGGTGGCTTGCTGCTCAATAGATAGGTTTCTGTGGAGAACACCTAGACCGCCCTGTCTGGCAATAGCAATAGCTAGACGAGCCTCGGTAACTGTGTCCATAGCCGAGGATAGGAGGGGGACATTGATGCTTAGTCTTTTAGTTACCTTGGTTTTAGTGGAAACCTGAGAAGGTAATACATCTGACTGACCAGGCAGCAACAGGACGTCATCGTAGGTCAGGCCGGTAAAGCCAAATGGGTCGTTTTCTGTCATTTTTAGCCCTGTCAAAATCTCGCTATTAGGTAATTCTACCCTGCCAGAGCCTAACCATCTCAAGGAATTTTCGGGTCAAAGCTCCCGACAACGCTGTAAACACCGCCCGTTGAATAGCGCACCACGCTGTAGCGAGGTTTTGCAAAGAAGCCTTCAGCGGTGAACAGGTCATTCTTGGCTAAACCTGACAAATCATTGGATTGGCTCAATTGATCAGCGGCTAAGGCTAACGCTTGGTAAGTTCTTTTAGCTAAACCGAACATCGGTGAGTTAGGTGCACTTAGGATTTCGGGTCTACCCATTTGGCTTGCCAGCCTCTGCCTAAAGGATTGGCTGTGCTCCTCGGCAGGCAACAGGCCAGTTGCGCCGGCTAGTTCCTTGGCAAAACTAAAACTTGAGTAGTTGGCCAAATTGCCTGGTACGAGATAAACCCGATCAAAACTAGCTAACCAGTTAGGCAGTTTGGCAAGCAAATCTGCGGACTGCTCCATGCTCACTAACACCAAAGCTTCCGCTTCGATGCCTCTTAGCGCTTGATTCTGACTAAAGAAATGGTTTTTTACCCTTACTGACCTAAGGCTAAGTGCAAAAGATACCGATCTGGCTACCGACTTAGAATAATCATCTTGGGCAGCAACGACTGCCACATTTTCATGATCTTGTTTAGAGATGTATTTGGCCAGAGCAAAACTGTCTTGGCTTACGGTGCTAGCAAGCCTGAGTAGTTTCTTTTCCTTAGATAAATTCTCAGAAACTGAGCTTGTAGCAATTAGCGGGACATCAGGTAACTCCTTGGCTGCTAACACTCGCTTTACTGCAGCCGAGTCGATTGGAGCCAGAATCAAATCGACCTTGTTTTTAGCAAATATTTTTAGCGCATTATCTGTTTCCATTTCGCTATCACCTGGATCTTGATAACTAATTTCTAAGTTGGCAATTTTTGCTAAATCTTTTTTAGCCAACTCTGTTGCAGCTTTTTGAAATCCACCGGCAAAATAGAGAGGACCAGAGCTTGATATCAACACCCCAACTTTGAGCCCTGGCGCTATTGTTCTAGCCTGTGAGCTGCCATAAAAAGCTAACCCTAAAAGAACAACTGAGCTAATTGCGATTAATGCTTTTCTTTTCATCCAGAAAATCTAAGCCCAAGGCTAAATATCGATCTCAAGTTTTCAACAAGGAACTTAAGGTTTTAGACCCCGACTTTTTTGTCGGGGTCTAACTAAGAGAATTGATTTATCTCTCTACGATTGCTAGAACATCGCGAGCTGACAATACAAGGTATTCCTTGCCATTCATCTTTAGCTCGGTACCACCATACTTAGAGAAAATCACACGGTCACCAACTGCGATATCCAACGGAATACGATTTCCGTTGTCATCGACACGTCCTGGACCAACTGCAATAACCTCAGCCTCCTGAGGCTTCTCCTTTGCGGTGTCTGGGATTACCAGACCTGAAGCAGTAACTTGCTCTGCCTCAACCGGCAAAACGACAATGCGATCTTCAAGCGGCTTAATTGAAACCGACACTTGGAACCTCTTCTTTTGTCTTTACGGGAAATGGCGTTGAATCAACGCCTTGGCTATATTAGCACTCTCTAGCCTTGAGTGCTAACTGGGGGCTGTTAACCTTTACTGGTGGACCGCCAAAGCTTCATCAAACTGCTTAGCCCGCAAGGGGCTGGGTTGCTGGCTGAACTGGGGCCAATCTATGCCAAGGCCGATGCCCTAAAGTTGGTCTCCCAATTACGAAAATCAGGATTTGACCCCGATTTGATAGCCACTGCCCTAACTCAGGTCAGGCTGCGGCGCATGGCCGAACCCAAATTTGGCGAATTTGCCGAGCAGATGCTCTTTAGCCAAGAAGGCCTAGAGCAGGCCTCAAGGCTTCAGGTAGCCGCCCTGCATGCTGGCCGATTTAGGCAAGCAGGAATCAAGCACGTTGCTGATCTAGGTTGTGGAATTGGGGCTGAGTCGCTCGCTATGGCCAGCCTCGATATCAAAGTTTCCGCTTTTGAAAAGGATGAACTAACGGCAGCTATTGCAACATTCAATCTTGCGAGCTTTCCTAATGTCACAGTTGAACATGCTGATGTAACTGAAGTTGATCTAGGTAATTTTGAAGGTCTCTTTTTTGATCCATCCAGAAGAGATAACCGAAACAGGATATTTAGGCCGCAAGATTTTAACCCCAGTTTTGATTTTGTTTTAGCGGCAGCTAATCAAAAGCCAACCATAGTCAAGTTAGGTCCAGGACATCCTCACAATCAAATACCGCAAAATGCCGAAGCAGTCTGGGTATCTGTTGATGGAGACCTAGTAGAGCTGGGTTTGTATTTTGGTAAGGTGCGCAGAACCGAAATTGCCAGAGCTGCAGTTTTGATTACAGATAGTAAGACTTACGAATATACTTCAGCACAAACAACAAGTGAGCACGCAGAACTAGCAGATCTGGGCGAATACCTGTATGAGCCAGATAATTCTCTTATTCGCTCACATCTGCTTGGCGATTTTGCTAGAGAGTTTGGATTATCTGCAATAAGTCCAGAAATTGCATATCTAACCAGCCATGAAAAAATAAGCAGTCCTTGGCTAAAGGCATACAAAGTTATTGATCAAATAGCTTTCGATAAGAAGAAGTTGTCGGCTTTCCTAAATCAGCACGACATCGGTGCAATTCAAATCAAGAAGCGCGGTGTCGATGTCATTCCAGAACAGTTACGAAAAGAATTGAATCTAAAGGGCTCTTATCCTGGAACTATTGTGATTACCAAGATCAAAGATAAACGTCGAGTGCTTCTTGTTGAGCCTTGTTAGTTATAAGGTTGCAAAGATTCAGTAAAGCGGGAGTATAGAGTTAGCTAAATTAGCAATTCGGGAAAGTGACTGGCGATGGAAGAAATCGAGATAGGAACCGTTCTTTACAAGAAAGAAAGTGGAACAGTAGTTCTTTACGACGGGAAGGATACAAACGGTGAATACTTAGCCCACATCAAAACTTTTGACGGTGTGGAATACGACGTCCAGCTGCTTGGTAGTATCTTGGCTAGAGGCTACTGGGAAGCTGTCTACATCCCTGAATCTGACAAAAAGCAATAATCAAGAACTATCCGCCTATTTTGGTTCAGGACTGAACTATCCGAACATCCAAGGTTGATTCAGCCGAGAAATCCAGTCCGCTAGGTAGTGCTCCAGAGCTAATTAGTTGAGCGCCGAGTACTGCGATCATTGCGCCATTGTCAGTACACAGAGAAAATGGCGGGATGCGAAGGTCAATACCTGCCTCCTGGCAGCGGCTAGTGGCAACCTCGCGCAATCTGGCGTTGGCAACCACTCCACCACCGAGGAGCAACCTGTTGATGCCAAATTCTTGGCAAGCGGCAAGTGCCTTGGCGACCAATACATCCACCACTGCTTCACGGAAGCTTGCGGCCACGTCGGCTAAGTTGATTTGCTCTTTATTGATCTCGGCTAACTCAACATGTCTAGCAACTGCAGTTTTTAATCCAGAGAAACTAAAGTCATAACGATGCGCAAGCATGTCCTTAGGCAATGTTAAGCCTCTAGGGAATCTAATCGCATTCGGATTACCACCCATGGCAGCTTTATCAATCTCTGGCCCACCAGGATAGCTAAGCCCTAAAACCCTGGCCACTTTATCAAATGCCTCACCGGCGGCATCATCAATAGTTTCACCTAGTAGTGTCACATCGGAAAGTAAATCTCTAACTAAAAGCAATGAGGTATGTCCACCACTTACTAAAAGCGCAATTGTTGGTGTTTCAACTTTTCCATTAGCCAGAATATCTGCCGCCACGTGACCAACTAGGTGATTGACCGCATAAATAGGTTTTCCGGTTGCAACCGATAGCGCCTTAGCCGCGCCGATACCAACCATTAGCGCTCCAGCTAATCCTGGTCCATTGGTTACTGCTATTGCATCAATCTCATCGAGAGACACATTTGCTTTTTCTAAAGCCTCATTTAGAACAGGATTAAGTGCTTCTAGGTGCGCTCTGGCTGCAACCTCAGGAACTACTCCTCCGAAGATGGCGTGCTTATCCATGCTTGAAGAAATCACATTAGCTAACAACTGATTTCCACGAACGATACCTATGCCGGTTTCATCACAGGAACTTTCAATACCTAAAACAAGCGGATCTTTTCTAAGCAGTGTGGTTTGCATCACAAACGCATCGATGTTATCTGGCTGGTAATACTTTTTTCTTACCCCGATTTTCCTAAACCCAAAAACTTCATAGAGTTTTTGCGCAACTTTGTTATCGGCCCGAACTTCCAAGAATATTTCTTCAGCACCTAAATCAGCAGCCTTGCTAGTAAGCACCTGCATCATCGCCCGGCCGATCCCCTTGCCTCGGCTAGATAAAGCAGTAGCGATGGTTTGAATATCCGCCTGTTTGCTCTGCCCCAGCTTACTCAGACCCGCATAACCGACTATCTCATCCCCAGCTAAGGCCACGACATAAAAGGTGTGCGGGGCTCTAAGTTCTGAGAGCATAACCTCTTCAGACCAGGCATCATTCAAAAAGCAGCTGCGCTCAATCAGCATGATGCCGGCTAGATCAGCCTCGGTGGCCTCGCGAATTAGCATTAGCAAGTCACCTTCTTGCCCTTTGACAAACTGACATCTGGCTCACGAAGGTAAATCGGCGACACATCGCCACTGGCTTTCAAGCCCTGATGAAAGGCTATCTTGCCGAGAGCCGCAGCGCTTACCGTAATCGAAGTTAGCTGCAGGTCGCTTCGGTTTATTTCCTCCGGTTTGGCAACACTGGGTCCGGCCACCCTGATTGGGACACCAGAATCAAGTCCAGAGTAAACGGCCCAGAAATGCTCTTTGCGGCGGGCATCTGTTTCAACTAGGAGCTTTCCAGTATTTCCTTGCGAGTAATAATCGTAGGCAATTGCATCGAGTGAGCAGATACCCACAAGTTCCGCCTTAGCTCCTGTTGCAAAAAACTTTGCCGCGGCAATACCAACTCTTAGTCCAGTAAATGGTCCAGGGCCAACTCCGATTACCACGCGATCGATACCGACGGGTTTTAGATCAGCCTTAGTTAGGCAATCCCTGATGGCTAGGCCAATGCTCTCAGCATGAGACATTGAATCAGGATTATTTATCTCCGCTAAAACTTCACTGTCAGATAAAACCGCAACGCTAGTTCCGGATGATGTATCAATACTTAGAATCTTCAAAGCTGAACACCAGCCCAGCGAGGCCCAAAGCCCATAATCTTTACCTGGCGATTTTCACTTTGTCCAGAACTATCGCGATCTATGGTTACCTCGAGCCAATTATCAGCAATGCCTTCAGTCAGCCCCTTACCCCACTCCACTAAAACAATCGGGCTGCTAAAAGGAATATCTAGATCATCTAATTCCGCTGGTGATTTCAAACGGTAGGCATCAACGTGAACTAGAGAAGCTTTACCTTCACGCTTATGTGTTCTAGCAATTACGAATGTTGGTGATGAAACATTGCCTTCAACTTGGAGCGCTTTACCAACTCCGCGTGTGAAAGTAGTTTTGCCAGCACCCAGCGGGCCGATAAGCACAACAAGATCTCCGGCAGTTAGTATTCCTGCAAGAGATTCACCGAGTTGTGACATCTGATCAGCACTACTGATATTAGCTTCGAAAAGCAGTTGAGGATTACTCACTAGTTATTCCTCGATAGATCCTAGATACTCCCGCTTGAACCTTCCACCCATCCGGGTGACAATCTCATAGTTGATGGTGCCGGCTGCATCTGCCAAATCATCTGCGGTTGGTCCATTTGGGCCAAAGATTACAACCTTTGCTCCAGGGCTAACACTGGCATTTCCAACATCAACGACGAACTGATCCATGGCAATCCTGGAGTGAATCTTGTATTTTCTGTCATTGATTGATACTTCAGCTTCCCCACTGGCACTTCTAGGTAGCCCCTCGGCATACCCTATTGGCACAAGCGCCAGGGTGGTTTCTACCGGAGTGCTATATAGATAGCCGTAAGAGACTCCAGAGCCTGCTGGAACTCGCTTAGTCTGCACAACGGTTGCTTCACAGGTCATAGCCGGGGTTAGCCCAAATTCATTGGCGCGGTTATCGCTAAATGGTGAAAGGCCATAGAGGGCAACACCAATTCTGACCATGTCGTATCTGGCTTGCGGGTAGGTAAGAGTGCCATCACTTGCCGTTAGATGCCGAAGCTCAAAGCTCAGGCCCTTGGCTTTAGCTAGTTCCAATGCCTGTTCAAATACTTCAATCTGAGCTAGATCTTCCTTCGGGCCGGTTGATGACAGATGACTAAATATCCCAACACTAGTAACGCTACCGCTCTCTACTTCCGCGAGCACCTGATCTAGAAGATCTGGTAGCTCGGTCATGGTCACACCGTTTCTGGATAACCCAGTATCGACTTTGATGTGTATTCGGCCAATAGAAACTTGAGCTTTCGCAGCTTTTACCACTCGCATTAGTTGATCAGCTGATGAGACAGCCAAATCAATATCCTTGGCAACTGCCTTTTCAAAATCATCGGTTGGGTCGTGTAGCCAGGCCAAAATTCTAGTCTTGATTCCAGCTGCTCTTAGACTCAGCGCTTCTTCAACATCAGCAACACCGAGATAATCAATTCCTTCGGCTTCTAACTTTCTTGCCACCTGAATCATCCCGTGACCGTACGCATCGGCTTTGACTACACCGAGCACTAAGACTTTTCCTTCGGTGTTGACTAGCTTTCGCATAACTGCGAGATTATTAGCAACAGCATTTAGGTCAATGGTAATTTTGCGCATCAGTTAGATCCTTCTGCGATAACCACCGCGACCGCCATGCCACCATCGTGGCTTATCGAAAGATGCCAGTTAGAAATTCCAAGCTCGTTTGCCCTGATATCAGTCTGCCCGGATAGCTCTAGTCTTGGTTTACCCAAATCATCCTTTACTACCTGAACATCTTGAAAAGATAATCCAGTTGGATTACCAAGAGCTTTGATTAGAGCTTCCTTAGCTGCCCAATATCCAGCGAGCGATTCTGTTTTGCTACCTATTTCTTCGCTGGTAAAAATTCTCTCCTGGAGCCCAGCGGTTTGATTTAGTTTGCTCTCAAAGCGAGCAACGTCGACCAGGTCTATTCCGACTCCGATAATCATCGGTTACTCGACAGTCACCGATTTAGCTAGGTTACGCGGCTGGTCCACATCAAGACCTTTAGCAGCCGATAGCTCGAGAGCAAAGATCTGTAGTGGCACGACAGATAAAACCGGCAGCAACATTTGGTGAGCCTTAGGGACATAGAAAACCTGGGCTGAATACTTAGCCGCTTCAAGATCTCCCTCTTCGGCGATAGCAATCACTTCTGCCCCTCTAGCCTTGACCTCTTGAATGTTGCTGATAACTTTGGCATTTAGTGAATCAGGATCATTCGGGCTTGGCACCACCACGATAACCGGCTGCCCCTTTTCAATTAGCGCTATCGGACCATGCTTTAGCTCGCCAGCGGCAAAGCCTTCGGAGTGGATATAGGCCAATTCCTTGAGCTTTAGCGCGCCTTCCATGGCAATTGGGAAGCCAACGTGCCTGCCTAGAAAGAGCACGGTTTTAGCATCCTTGAAACTCTTGGCTAATTCAGCAACAGATTTACCCTGCTCTAAGACTTTGGCAATTTGCGCTGGTAACTTTAGTAACTCTTTGCCGATTTCTTGAAGATCACTTAGCGCTCTGGTGTTGCGCGCTTTGGCTAGATGCAGAGCAAGTAAATACATCGAAACAATCTGAGCGGTGAATGCCTTTGTTGAGGCAACCGCTACCTCGGGACCTGCGTGGGTATACAAGACAGCATCAGCTTCACGAGCTAAGGTAGCGCCTTGAGTATTACAAATAGTTAGCACCATAGCGCCAGACTCTTTGGCATAGCGAGTCGCCATTAGAGTGTCCATGGTTTCACCAGACTGACTCACAGCAACGACCAGAGTACTTGAAGTCAAAATCGGATCACGGTATCTAAATTCGTGAGAAAGCTCAACGCTAACTGGAACCCTCGCCCAACTCTCGATTGCATACTTGCCAACTTCAGCAGCATAGGCTGCGGTACCGCAGGCGACCATGATGATGCGATCTAGCTTTGGCAGTTTCTGGGTAAGGGCGGCTAGCTCTTCAAGGTGGACAGTACCGTCACTGGATAATCTGCCCATCATGGTATCGCCAACCGATTGTGGTTGATCAGCAATTTCTTTTGCCATAAAAGAACTCCAGCCACCCTTGCTAGCAGCAGATGCATCCCAGTCGATTAGGAATTCATCTCGAGTAACCGATTCACCATCGAAATTCTCAATTGCCACGTCATTTTGACGCAGAATTACAATCTCATCTTGGCCAACAGCAATTGCTCGCTTGGTGTGTTCAACGAATGCGGCGACATCGCTACCTAAGAAGTTCTCCCCCTCGCCAAGACCAATTACCAGTGGAGCATTTCTTCTAGCGGCTAGAACCAAATCTGGAACATCCTGGTGCATAACCAAGATTGTGAAAGCACCGTGAAGCCGGCGAACAACTTTTCTAAACGATTCGATGAGATCACCAGTTTTATCAAACTCTCTGGCTATCAGGTGGGCAGCTACCTCGGTGTCGGTTTCACTGGCGAAACTAACACCAGCTTCTAAAAGCTCGCTCTTGAGTTCTGCAAAATTCTCGATAATTCCGTTATGGATTAGGCTCAGCTTTTTGCTGTCTCCACCTAGATGCGGATGGGCATTGCCATCGGTAGGAGCACCGTGAGTTGCCCAGCGGGTGTGACCGATGCCGATGTGAGCTTCACCGAGCGGTTGATTATCGATGTCTTCGACCAAAATGGCGAGCTTACCAGCGCGCTTGCGGGTTGCCAGTTTGCCCTCGGTATCAATCACCGATACCCCGGCGCTGTCGTAGCCACGATACTCAAGACGTTTAAGACCACCCAAGAGCACATCAACGGTTGATTTCGGCCCGACGTAGCCTACGATTCCACACATAGACCTAGTTTAAGGCAGAATTGCTTTGTGACCGGAGCGCCGATAGATAATAGCGATGAAGCGCTGTCACCTTTTGTTGAAATTCCACGCTCCGACTGGGCTGATTTAGCTAAAGTAACCGAAACTCCGCTGACTGAGACCGAGATTGAAAAAATCAGGGGTCTTGGCGATTTTCTAGATATGGCTGAGGTTAGCGATATCTATCTGCCACTGAGCCAGCTATTGAACATCTACGTTTCAGAAACCCAAGATCTTCACAAGGTTACAGGCAGCTTCCTAAATAAAACCAATAAGCGAACCCCATTCATAATTGGTGTTGCCGGTAGCGTTGCTGTTGGTAAATCTACCGTTTCTAGATTGCTGAAAGAATTACTTAGCCGTTGGCCAACCACCCCTAAAGTTGCACTAGTTACCACCGACGGTTTCCTCTACCCAAATGCAGTACTTGAAAAACGCGGCCTAATGCAAAGAAAAGGTTTTCCAGAATCTTATGACCGTTTGGCTCTGATCAAATTTGTCGCCGATATCAAATCAGGGAAAGAAGTAGTTAGCGCTCCACTTTATTCACACCTGACCTACGACATTGTCGAAGGTGAGAGCGTCAATGTTGAATCCCCCGATGTGGTGATCGTCGAGGGCCTAAATGTTTTGCAGCCGCCAGCCCCTGGCCAAGATGTTGCGCTGAGCGACTACTTTGATTTCAAAATCTACGTTGATGCGCCAACTAGAGAAATCGAAAAATGGTACCTAAACAGATTTGAAGAACTTCGTGATTCTGCCTTTAGGGATCCAGCATCATATTTTCACCGCTACGCCGAAATGCCGCTAGAGGATGCTCTAACTCGTGCCAAGGAAATTTGGCAGGACATCAACTTACCTAACTTGATTGAAAACATCCTGTCGACTAGATCAAGAGCGACTCTGGTGCTGAAAAAAGGCCTTGGCCATCGGGTTGAAAGCGTATTGCTTAGAAAAATCTAAAGACTTAGATTTTTCTCCACTACCCGTGCAATCCGGTCTGCCCAAGAATGTGCGGTACCCTCATCGCTAGCTTCAACCATCACTCTAACTAGATTCTCTGTTCCAGAGGCACGAAGGAGCACTCTGCCAGAATCTCCTAGCTCGCTTGATGCAAGGCTGACTATCTCTTGAAGCCCTTGATCGCTGTCTACCCTAGATCGATCGACATTTTTCACATTTACTAGTACCTGCGGGTAGCAGGTCATCTGGCTAGCTAGTTCTCTAAGGCTCTTACCGCTTCGATTAACTTCGGCCGCAACCAGAAGTGCTGTGAGGATGCCATCACCGGTGGTGGCATATCGACTAAAGATAATGTGTCCTGATTGTTCACCGCCCAAGCTATATCCACCTTCGCGGATTTGTTCTAAAACATAGCGGTCACCGACTTTAGTTTCAATCAGGTCGATATCTGCTTGCTGCATGGCTAATCTCAATCCGAGATTACTCATCACGGTTGCCACCAGAGTATTTCTTGCCAATTCGCCGCGCTGTTTCAAAGCCAGAGCCAAAATCACCATCAGTTGATCACCATCGACTATGGCCCCGGTGTGATCAACGGCTAGACACCTATCGGCATCGCCATCGTGGGCAAAGCCCATATCGGCTTCATTTTCTAAGACGGCTGATTGTAATGCGCTCATGTTTGTTGAACCGTAACCGGCATTGATGTTAAAGCCGTCGGGGTCATTACCAATAACCACGACCTTGGCACCTGAGTCAGCAAAGACCTGAGGGGATATTGCCGAGGCGGCACCGTGAGCGCAGTCAATGACAATTTTTAACCCGTTTAGCGAATTAGGTAAAGCACCGAGCAGGTGCACCAGATAGCGATCTTCGGCATCGGCAAAGCGCTGAACTTTACCGACCTGATCGCCAATTGGCGATAGCGCCGGTAGTTCCATGGCGGCCTCAATGGCATCTTCAACATCATCTGGGAGTTTGTGGCCACCAAAGGCAAAAAACTTGATGCCGTTATCTGGAGCTGGATTATGTGAAGCAGAAATCATCACACCGAAATCAGCTTTTATGTCCGCAGTCAAAAAAGCAGTGGCTGGTGTTGGAATGACCCCGGCATCAAATACATCGACACCAGATGAAGCAAGTCCTGAAGCTACTGCAGCGGCTAGGTATTCTCCAGAGATTCTTGGGTCACGACCAATAACTGCGGTCGGTCTTCTACCTTCCATGCGGGCAGTTTCAGCTAAAACAATAGCTGCAGCCTGAGCTAATTTGATTGCGAAGGAAACGGTCAAATCGCGACCTGCAACTCCACGAACACCATCGGTACCAAACAAGCGGGCCATGGTCTTAGATTATCCGAGCAATGCTCGAAGCGTTCTTAACGCTTAGAGAACTGCGAAGCCTTACGTGCCTTCTTTAGACCGGCCTTCTTGCGCTCGATAACACGAGCATCGCGAGATAGAAAGCCTGCCTTCTTCAAAGCTGGACGGTTGTTGTCGCGGTCAATTTCATTTAGTGCACGTGAAATACCTAGGCGCAGCGCTCCAGCCTGACCGGCAACTCCACCACCTTGGATACGTGCAATTACATCGTAAGAATCCTGCAATCCCAAAACCTTGAACGGGTCGGTGATTAGCTGCTGGTGCAATTTGTTTGGGAAGTAGTCGGCTAGATCGCGACCATTAACTTTGATGGCACCGGTGCCTGGCTTAATACGAACACGAGCGATCGCTTCTTTACGACGACCAAGACCAGCACCTGGCACAGAAAGAGTTCCCTTAGCTTTTGCCGGAGCCTTGCTCTCGGTTGAGTACTCGGTAGCTTCTACAGTTTTCTTAGTTGGCATGTTTATCTTTCTGCGCGATTACTGCGCTACCTGTCCAATTACATAAGTCTTCGGTGACTGTGCAGCGTGTGGGTGTTCTGCACCGCGGTAAACCTTTAGCTTGGCAAGCTGATCGCGACCAAGGGTGTTCTTAGGAAGCATGCCGCGAATAGCTTTTTCAACAGCTTTCTCAGGTGACTTCTCCAAAAGTTCTGCATAGGTAGTTGCGGTAAGACCACCTGGGTAACCAGAGTGACGGTAAGCGTTCTTCTTTTGCAACTTGGTGCCGGTAAGAGCTACCTTGTCTGCGTTGATGATCACTACGTAGTCGCCGTTGTCCATGTGTGGAGCAAAGGTTGGCTTGTGCTTGCCGCGCAGAAGTGCAGCTGCAGTTGAAGCCAAACGACCCAAAACTACATCAGTGGCGTCGATGACGAGCCAGTTGTTCTGCAGCTCGTGAGCCTTCGGTGTATATGTACGCACGCTAAAATGCTTTCTTTTTCTTTACGATTGACGATGGATAAATCCATCAGGATTGCCCTTTAGTTCAGGCACCAAGGGTCAAGTTTAGCCCGAAAAGCCTAGCCAGTGCAAGTGCCAATAAGCCCTACTGGTCCTCTAGCGAGCGCATATTTCGGGCTTTTTCGGCCTGTTTGCCTAGATCCTTTTTAGCGGGATAGCCAACCTCAATGAGGCTCAAACCCTCTGGCCCGACCACCTTAAAACCGTGGCTTCTTGAGCGAGATTTGAGCGCTTTGGCAACATCTTTGGGCTCTGCCCGGCCAGCCCCAACCTTGATTAGGGCACCGACAATGGATCTGACCATGTTGTGGGCAAAGGCATCGGCAATTAGCTCAACTTCAACAACATTGCCAAATTGCTTATCTCTTGAAACCTTTAGCACCTTTAGCTCTCTGATGGCTGTGGCCTTAGCCCGAGGCTTACTAAAAGCTGCAAAATCATGAAGGCCGACAAAATGCTCGCCGGCCTGGCGCATTCTGGCAGTATCCAACTCAAAGTTGACCCAGAGTAGTGTCCTGCCATAGAGCGGATTCCAACCGCTTACCGAATCGGCGATTCGGTAGCGATATCTTCTAAAGCTGGCCGAGAATCTGGCATCGAAGCCTGCCGGCGCTAATGAGAAATCCATTACTCGAATTTCCTTAGGCAAAAGCGAATTCAACCTAGCCACTGTGTTGCCTGGTCTACCAAGGCGTTTTAGTTGCTCGGGAAGAAGATCAATATGGACAACTTGACTCTCCGCGTGAACCCCAGCATCAGTTCGGCCAGCTACTCGCATGGCGAAATCATCTTCAGATTTACCAAAGATCAGTTCGAGTGCACTAAGAAATACACCTTGAACTGTCCTAAGCCCAGGTTGTTTTGCCCAACCGGCAAAATCAGTTCCCTCGTAGGCTAAGTCAATCCGGTAACGAAGAAAGCCGTCGGCTTTAGGGCCAACGGCTTTTTTCATGATCTTTCTTTTCTAGCTAAAAACTCTAAGCTTCTTCAGGCTTGGTCTCTTCAGAAGCAGGTGCCTCTTCAGAAGCAGGTGCCTCCTCAGAAGCCGGTGCTTCTTCGCTTGCAGCAGCCTCTTCTGCAACTGCCGGTGCTTCCTCAGAAACTGGAGCCTCTTCAGAAGTTGCAGCTTCCTCTGCTACTGCTTCAGCAACAGCCTCGGCAACAACTTCCTCCTGCACATCTGCAGCCTGCTCAGTTAAAGCTTCTTCGCCTAGAGCCTCAGCAACTACTGCTTCTTCTTCGACGATGGTTTCAGCTGGAGTTGCAACTTCCTCAGCAACAGCAGCGGCTGCAGCTACTGGAGCTGCCTTAACTGCATCGGCAACCTTAGGCTTAGCCTTGGCTGGTTTTGCAACAACTGGCTCAAGCACTAATTCAATTAGCGCCATTGGAGCATTGTCGCCCTTGCGGAAACCAAGCTTGGTGATTCTGGTGTATCCACCTTTACGCTCAAGTACCTGAGGGGCAATGTTGGCAAATAGTTCGTGGACAACATTCTTATCTGAGATGTCGGCCATAACCTGACGACGAGCGTGCAGATCGCCGCGCTTAGCTAGGGTAACTAGCTTCTCGGCGACTGGTTGAACGCGCTTAGCCTTGGTCTCTGTGGTGGTAACAGCCTTGTGGGTAAATAGCGATGCGGCAAGGTTGTTTAGCAGCATACGCTCGTGGGCTGGACTGCCTCCTAGACGAGGACCCTTTGTTGGGCGTGGCATTTTATTTCTCCTCTTACTTTTCTAAAGCCCTATTTAGGCTCTGTCGTCCTGGTCAAAACTTGAGCTGAAGTATGCAGCGTCAAAGCCTGGCACTGCATCGCGGAAGCGAAGTCCCATCGAGGTTAGCTTGTCGCGGACCTCGTCAACAGACTTGCTACCAAAGTTACGGATGTTCATCAGCTGCTCTTCGGTTAGGTTGATCAATTCACTCACGGTGTTGATACCCTCGCGCTTTAGGCAGTTGTATGAACGAACGGTTAGGTCCAGTTCCTCGATTGGCTTAGCCAATGCTGGTGGCAGATCAACAACTAGATCAGTTGCCGGTAGGTCGATACCTTCGGCATTCTCATCAAGAGCAGCAGCCAAACCAAACAGGTTAACCAGAGTCTTACCTGCAGAAGCGATTGCTTCACGAGGTGAGATTGAAGGCTTGGTCTCAACATCAACAATCAACTTGTCGAAGTTGGTGAACTCACCGGCACGAGTTGCCTCAACGCGGTAAGAAACCTTTAGTACTGGTGAATAAATTGAGTCAACCGGAATGATTCCGTTGTTAGCCATATCTGGCTGACGATTCTGTGAAGCTTGAACGTATCCACGACCAGCTTCAATGGTCAACCACATCTCTAGGCTGCCCTTGTTAACGGTGGCTAGTACTAGCTCTGGGTTGTGAATGGTAACTGTCGAATCAACAGTGATGTCTCCAGCCTTAACCTCACCAACACTCAAAATCAATTCCGTAACATCTTCCTTCACACCTGAAATCGGTCCGAATTCGTGGCTGATGCCTGCAATTCTGATGCTGGTAACTGCAGCTCCTGGAATCGAGGAGAGCAGGGTGCGGCGAAGTGAGTTACCTAGGGTGTAACCGAAGCCTGGCTCTAGTGGATCTAGAGTGAATCTGGCGCGGTTAGGGAAATTGCTGTCAATCTCTTCGTGCAGAACTGGTGTCTGTGCAATTAGCACTGTGTTTCCTTTCATTGAGACATCCGCTATTTGATGCCTCGTTTATTGAGGTTTGCTATTCAGTGGCCACTAAATAGCTGTATTCAGTTATCTAAGTTGTTGCAAAAATTAGAGGCGGCGACGCTTTGGTGGACGACATCCATTGTGAGCTTGTGGGGTCACATCTGAGATCGAACCAACTTCTAGGCCGGCTGCCTGAAGTGAACGAATTGCAGTTTCACGACCAGAGCCTGGACCCTTGACGAAAACATCAACCTTCTTCAAACCGTGCTCCTGAGCCTTACGGGCTGCAGCTTCTGCAGCCATCTGAGCGGCGAATGGAGTTGACTTACGCGAACCCTTGAAGCCAACGTCACCTGAAGAGGACCATGAAATAACCGCACCGGTTGAATCAGTGATTGAAACAATGGTGTTGTTGAAGGTGCTCTTGATGTGTGCTTGACCGTGGGTAACGTTCTTCTTTTCTTTACGACGAGGCTTACGAGCAGTTGTCGTTGCCTTTGCCTTTGGTGCTGCCATGAGTTTTCTCCTAAGTCTTTTCTAGTCAGACGAAAATAGCTAATGCTACTTACGTGCCGCCTTCTTCTTACCGGCCACAGTGCGCTTCGGACCCTTACGAGTGCGAGCATTAGTCTTGGTGCGCTGACCACGAACAGGTAGTCCCTTACGGTGACGAATACCTTCGTATGAACCGATCTCAACCTTGCGGCGAATGTCGGCTGCTACATCGCGGCGGAGGTCACCCTCAACTTTGTAGTTGCCTTCGATGTAGTCACGGATTGCGACGAGCTGGTCATCGGTCAAGTCCTTGACGCGGATGTTCTTGTCGATCTTGGTTTCGGTCAGAATCTGAACCGAGCGAGTACGACCAATGCCGTAAACGTAGGTTAGTGCGATTTCGACGCGTTTTGCGTCTGGAATATCGGCTCCGGCAACACGTGCCATTGGGATTTCTCCTTGTTGTTTAGAAGGTCTTCAGCAGCGCATCCCTTGGTTTGAACCTTGGGCTCCGGCCTTCTCCGGAGGTGACATCTGGGGCTTTGCGGCCTTCGATGTTGCGTTGCCTTGTTTTGCTATTCAGTTGTAAATCTGTGGAAGAGCGTTTAGCCCTGGCGCTGCTTGTGACGTGGGTTGTCGCAGATCACCATGACGCGGCCGTGGCGACGGATGACCTTGCACTTGTCGCAAATCTTCTTGACGCTTGGGTTAACCTTCATGTCTCTTACTTCTGTTTGGGGTTCTTGCGAACCGATTTTCAAGTCTTTACTTGTAGCGGTAGATGATGCGGCCACGAGTCAGGTCGTATGTGCTGAGCTCTACGATCACGCGGTCCTCAGGGAGGATGCGGATGTAGTGCTGGCGCATCTTTCCGGAGATGTGCGCAAGGACTTTGTGACCGTTGGTCAGCTCAACCCGAAACATTGCGTTGGGTAGAGCCTCAACCACTGTGCCTTCGATCTCGATGACACCGTCTTTGTTGGCCATAAACTCACTTATCTACGTTGCTGGTTTGGCGCTCCAAACGCACGCAAAAAACCCAAACCTTGATTTAGGGATTGCGTGTAGAAACACCGAAGTTCAATCCTACGGATATTCGGCGAAATTTGCTAATTAATCTTTCGCGGATCGACTGGAACGATGCCGTAGGCGGCGAGCTCGGCGGCTCCCCCATCCCAAGCCGTCAAAACCCAGATGCCGTGCTCGTGAACGGCGATGCTGTGCTCCCAGTGCGACGAGTCGGAGCCATCCTTGGCGCTGACCGTCCACTCATCGTCGAGCACCTTCACCTTGGGGCTGCCGGCGGTGATCATCGGCTCAATCGCGATGCAAAGGCCAGGTTGAACTTCTGGGCCAGAAAAACGGGTCTTGTAGTTGAAAACCGGTGGATCTTCGTGCATCGAACGACCGATTCCGTGGCCGATGTAATCCTCGAGAATGCCGTAGCGTCCCGCCGAATAGATGAACTTTTCGATCGCAGTGCCGACCTCGTTGAGCTTTTTTGCCCCGGCCAGCGC
>RHAS01000001.1 GCA_010028615.1 Actinomycetota bacterium | reverse complement strand
TCCGACCCAGTTGGTGTTTCCACCTGAGGAGACACCTAAGCCCGGAACCAATGCCAAGACCTGTCCGACCAAACTGCCAAGAAACAGCAGTAAACCGAATCTCTCAATTTGCTCAACGGATCTTTTTGAGATGAAAAACATAAGTCCCAGTCCAAGCAAAGCCCAAATCAGCTGCGAGGTAAATGCTCCAAATGGGTTTCCAGAATTAATAATTGAGTCAACATTCGACGCGGAAAGGACCATGACCAAACCAAACGCAACAATTAGCACTACAAGCGAGACAAGAAAGTTGAAATCCTTAGTTTGATTGAGAAAAAACTCTCCACTCAAATTTGCTAGTCGTTCACGCAAACCTATCGACTGCGCTTTGCCGCGAGCCTTTACTGCAGTTTGTCTACGAGTTGAATCTTTTCTTACCACTTACTTCACTTCCTCTAAAACACAACGACTAAAGCTTTCTCCGCGATCGGCGTAGTCCACAAACTGATCCATTGAAGCTGCCGCTGGCGCTAAGAGCACCACATCCCCTGCAGCTGAAATCTCTTTAGCTTTCCGAACCGCCTGAAGCATTACTTCATCTTTTGCAGTAGCTATCTCAAAAACTGGAAGCTCTGGCACGTATTTGGCGATAGCGGCTATAACAGGTTCACGATCTACCCCAATTACAATTGCGGCTTTAAGAATTTTTGAATACTTCGAAACCAAATCCGAAATGTCTACGCCTTTGAGTAATCCGCCGACTATCCAAATGACCGAATCAAAACTTGACAGCGAGGCAGCTGCGGCATGCGGGTTTGTTGCCTTGGAATCATCTATCCAGCGGATGCCGTCTTTATCCAAAACTAACTCGATTCGGTGGGCATCGAGCTTGAATGATTGGAGCGCTAAAGAAATTTCATTTGGTTGAATACCGGCAGCTCTACTTATTGCCGCGGCAGCAGCGACGTTGGCTAAAAGGTGTGGGCTTAGCACTGGGATATTTCTTAAATCAGCCAGGGTTGCTAACTCTGCTGCCTCATCTGCCTTTTCTACTAGGGCACGATCTACCAAAATGTCTTCTACCCAACCGACCTCGTTCGGCATCGGAGTGAATCTGGTAAACCCAACTGCCTGCGCCTTATCGGAATTTACAGAATCATTCATCAATTGCTGCGTCAATTGGTCTTCAGAGTTATAAACGCAGCAGACTCTGGTGTTATCAAATATCTTCCCTTTAGCTAAGCCATAGGCCTCGAAACTGCCATGCCAATCTAGATGGTCGTCAGCAACATTCAACACGGCACTAACCATGGGCTCAATTTTGTTTAAGTAATGTAGCTGAAAGCTGCTCAGTTCCACCACTAGGACTTGAAATGCTTCTGGATCCCGAACCGCGTCCAAGATTGGCACTCCGATGTTGCCGCAGGCCTTTGCCCTAATTCCTGCAGCAAGTGCCATTGACTCAACCATCTGCGTCACTGTGGTCTTGCCGTTAGTGCCGGTGATACAAATCCACTGAGAATTTGCGCCATGCTTGTCTCTAACTCGCCAAGCTAGATCAATATCAGTCCAAAGTGGTAATTCTTTTCGTATTACTTCTTTGATGAAAGAACTCACCGGCTGAACGCCAGGTGAGGTGATAACTAAATCAGGCTGAAATTCTTGAAGAAGAGAAATTTGCTCTGATTCATTCGACGATACTTCGACCTGGACACCCAAAACCTGCAAAGTATCAATTCGTTCTGGATCAGCTTTCTCCGCAATAACCAGGACTTTAGCCTGAAGCTCAGCTAGGGTGTCGGCAACTGAAAATCCAGTAACACCGAGACCAAAAACCACAACTCTAGTTTTTGACCAATCGGAATTCCAGCTGTTTAGTTCATTGAGAGCGCTCATGCCACAGATCCATAAATCCATTCGACATAGAACAAGCCGATTCCGGCTAAGACTAGCAAGCCGCAGATGATCCAGAATCGAACCACAACTGTGATTTCATTCCAGCCCTTTTCTTCGAAGTGATGATGCAACGGGCTCATCAAAATTATTCGCCGCGGCTTTCCAGTGACTAATCTCGTGAATTTGTAAACACCGCGTTGAAGAATCACTGAACCAGCCTCAATCGCATACAAGCCACCAACAAGGAGTAACAAGATTTCGGTCTGGGATAAAATCGCCAACGCGGCTAGCGCACCACCTAGGCCCAGAGAACCACTATCCCCCATGAAAATTTGTGCTGGAGAAGTATTGAACCAAAGAAAACCAATTAGTGCACCAACGATGCTTGCTGCTATAACAGCCAGATCCAGCGGGTCTCTGGTCTCGTAGCAGTTTGGCGCGATGTTAGTTAGGTCACAGGCCTGATTGAATTTCCAGAAACCGATAACCGCAAAAGCTCCAAAGGACATAATCAGCGCTCCGGTAGCTAAGCCGTCTAAACCATCGGTTAGGTTAACTCCATTTGAAGCGCTGGTTACCAAGAGGAATATCCAGAATAGAAATACTGCTGTTCCAATCCAAATTCCTACTTGTCCCCAAGATTGCGGTGCAAGTGCCATAAGGTCAATGCCTGTGTCACGGAAAATCGAAACTTCCGTCGAAGCAGGAGTTAATCCATTTGCATCGGCATTGGAAATAGCTAGTAGCGCAAAGGCCACAGCCACAACAAATTGACCAAGGATCTTAAATACCCCAGGCAACCCGGCACTATTTTGTTTTCTAACCTTTAGATAATCATCCAGAAAACCAACAATCCCAAGTCCTACCATCATGAAGATCACGAGTAAAGCGGAGAGAGTAGGGGCTTCTGAGTTGAAGGCTTTTCCTAGAAAATAACCCGCTATTGCGCTAATGACGATGGCGATACCGCCCATACTTGGGGTTCCGCGCTTGATCAAATGAGTGTTTGGGCCATCAACCCTAATAACTTGACCCCAACCAACTTTTTTGAATAGCCAAATCAACACAGGCGTGAGAACAAGCACAAAGACTAGGCCGAGGAAACCAGCAAGTAGTAACGCTCTCATTCGGTAACCTCCAGAAGGTCATCTCCTAGGTATCGCAGGTTTGCGCTTTTTGAAGATTTGACCAGCACTATCTCATTACCCTTTAGCATCCCACGCAGATAATGCAGGGCGTCGGAGATTTCATCAAAATATTTCGATTCACCATCCCATGAACCCTCTAAAGAAGCACCCATATGGATTAGTTTGGCCCCCTCGCCGACCACCACAAGTTGATTGAGGTTCAGCCGAACAACTAAACGGCCAATAGCATCGTGCTCTTCGGCTGAATACTGACCCAGTTCGGCCATTTCACCAAGCACAGCTACAGTTGGCCGCTTAGTTTGTCTGCCAAGTTCAGCCAGTGTCACCAAAGCAGCTTTTGTAGAATCAGGGCTGGCGTTATATGCATCGTTGATTACGGTGAGACCATTAGCAAGGTTACTTACCTGCATTCTCCAGCGTTCGGCAAGGGGCATGGACTGCAATGCATTAATTGCCGTATTCATGTCCAGCTCAAGCACCGATGCCACAGCCAAGCTGGCCAGAGCGTTGTAAACGTGATGTTCTCCCAGGATCTGCAGTTGGACTGGCTTGAAAAAGTTGGCTGCACCGTGGAAATCAAAAAAGGTTCCGCTAATGCCAACCCCGATATTCGTCGCTCTAAAATCTGCCTCTGCATTTGTGCCGAAGGTAAGGACCTTAGCTTTAGTCAAATTAGCCATTTGCGCGACTCGAGGATCATCTAAATTCAAAATTGCTACGGCCGAGCTTTCCAGATCCTGAACTAGCTCTGCTTTGATTTTTTCGGTTTCATCAATTCCACCAAATACACCAACATGAGCCATTCCAACTTTTAACTCAACAGCGACATCCGGCTTACATATATCTACTAGGTAGGAAATACTTCCTAATCCATCTGCCCCATATTCCAAAACTAAATACTTAGTATCCTCGTTGATTCGCAACATCGAATAAGGTGCACCAACCGAGTTGTTATAAGATTCCTGCGGCGCAACAGTTGATCCAAAGCCCGAGAGGATTTCACGAAGCATATTCTTGGTTGTAGTTTTACCGTTAGAACCGGTGACGGCAATAACTTTCAGATCACCCGCACTTCTAACTTTTGCGACCACATACTTGGCCAACAAGCCAAGTGCCTTAACGGAATCACCTACTAAGAGCTGTGTAATCTGCGAGTCTAACTTCTTCTCCACGATGGCGGCTATCGCACCGTTGTCCACCGCGTTACCAATGAACAAATGACCGTCAGTTAGTTCACCAGGTTTAGCAACAAAAAGCGAGCCCTTTCTGCAAAGCCTTGAATCGGTTTCGACTTCAGCACTTACCAAAATGTTTGGATCACCGATGACTTCAGCATTTATAGCTTTAGCTATTTCGGAAACGGAGAGAGAAATCATAGGTATCCGCTTTCCTGAAGTGCGGCTCTTGCCTCTGCTCTTGCCGAATAAGGAGTTCTGACACCTTGAATATCACGATAATCCTGATGTCCAGGACCTGCCCACAAAATCGCATCACCAGGTTGCACAAGTGAAACTGCAACTCTAATTGCTTTCTCTGGAGGTGAAACCTCGTGTATTTCTAGTTCAGGTCGAAATTCTCTAGCTGCATTTACCAGTGTGGCTCTAATGCTCGCTGGATCTTCAAAACGGGGATGATGATCGGTAATCACCAAAATATCGCAGCCAGCAGCTGCCACTCTGGCCATATCGGGTCGCTTTGAAGCATCCCGGTCACCGTCAGCGCCGAAGAGCATGAGTAGTTTTCCAGAGGTAACTTTTCTTACTGCACTGAGTGTCTTCAAAAAGGCATCCGGCGAGTGACCAAAGTCAACATACACGGCTGGAGCCCCCGCTGGAGAGACAAGTTCGGTTCGTCCTGGCAAATATGCATCAATACCGTGGTCGATGGCTTTTGCAATTTCAGCGAAGGAATTGCCAGCGACTACCGCCATAACAATTGCGATGCCAGCATCTAGAGCCATGTGTGCACCTATTAGTGGAACACTACTTGAAAGTTTTTCACCTTTTGGCCCATGCAACTCAAACTCGGTCCGACCAGGTAGCTCGGCTGTGACCTGAACATGCCAGTCAGCCTCGACTGAAGCAATGCTCGAAATCGTGGTCACCGGAACTTCAGCTAGTTCGACGATTCTTTTACCGTATTCGCTGTCTAAACAAACTACTGCCTGCCTGCTTCTAGTCTTTGTAAACAAAGCGGCTTTCGCTCTCAGATACTCATCAAAGTCAGCGTAGTCATCGAGATGGTCATGGCTTAAGTTCGTGAAACCGGCAACATCAAAGATCATGCCATCTACTCTGCGCTGAGTTAATGCCTGTGCCGATACTTCAATTGCAACGTCGGTAACCCCCCGCTCACGCATTCTGGCGATGAGAGCATGCATTTCCGTGGACTCTGGAGTAGTGAGCCGACTAACAATCACTTCCCCGGCGATATGTCTTTCAGCAGTTGAAGTTAGGCCTGTTGTTCTACCTAGCTGCCTAAGCACCGCTTCCAAAAGGTAAGTTGTAGAAGTTTTGCCATTAGTACCGGTGGTGCCAAATAGGGTTGGGATATTTCCAGCTGTGTTCCCATAGACGTAGGCGGCAAGTCCCCCCAAATTGCCCCGTGGATTTTCAATAATCGCTACAGGAATGCTTAACTCTGGAATAAGTTGCGAACCCTCTGAATCAGTAATGATTGCTGCAGCTCCCAGCTCTAGAGCTTTCTCGTAATACTTTGCTCCATGAGTCTTCAACCCAGGCATAGCGACAAATAAATCTCCAGGTCGAAGATCGTTGGTATTCATGCTTATCCCGGTGAGAATGGCATCTGGCCCAGAGTATTCCAGTTGAAATTTAGCAATCAGGTCTAGGAAGCTAACCGGTTTAGTTTTTTCCGGTCTGAGAATTGGTGGAATCGATTGCTTGATTTCCATTACTTCCACTCCGTCGGTAGCTTTTTTGACTTAGTGGTCGAAGGTGGAACTTTATAGGTGCGCAAAACTTGTTTCATTACCTTTACAAACCCAGGAGTTGCTCCAAGTGAATTGCTCACTGTTCTTGATTTGTAGGCGGTGACAGCGACCACGAACTGCGGATCCTCAACGGGTGCGATACCAACGAACGAAACCGCGTGAAGTCGACCATAACCTGATCCTTCAGCAATCTGGGCTGTTCCTGTCTTACCCCCGACACGGTATCCGTAGATTCGAGCAGTTTTACCAATTGGTCCAAGTTCAACTACTTTTTCCAGCATGTCCATCGTCTGGACAGAAGTGTTCTCGCTAATAACTCGAACTGGAGCTGGAACTGCAGTTTTCACTAGGTTGTTTTTTTCCTGGCAACCTTCGACAAGTACTGGTGAAAGCCTTACTCCCTTATTGGCGATGGCCTGGTAAATCATCGCGGTTTGAATTGGTGTCAGCGAGACACCTTGACCGAACATCACTACCTTGTCGGTCATTCGGTCCCATCCCTTGTAATCGGTAAGGATGCCGGAAGATTCTCCCTCGAAATTGACTCCAGTTTTTTCACCCATACCGAATTTGCGCATGTAGTCATACCTGGTTGCTGAATCAACCTTGCCTGCAATTTGCACCAGCCCTGTATTGGAGGAGTTTTTCAATACTCCGGTCAACGTCAATTTCTCTGGAGCGTGGTTCTCAGAATCATTGATGTATTGACCCCATGGCATTCTTAGTCGATCTGGTGCCACTACTTGGGTGGTTGGCGTTGCCTTACCAACATCAACAGCCGTTGCGGCAGCAATTGGCTTCAAAATAGAGCCTGGTTCAAAAGCGGTCTGAAATATCCTCGAGTGTCTGTTTCGTTCGGCAACAGCACCGGGACGGTTTGGATCTACCGATGGGGCTTCAGCAGCTGCCAAGATTCTGCCGGTCTTCACTTCAATCACTATCGCGCTTGCCCAGTCAGCTTTTAGCCGCCTTACCGTAGCCGCCATTTCCTGCTGCGCTGCGTATTGCAAATCGGCATTAATGGTCAAAACAACATCGCCACCGTCTTTGACCGGCACCAGGGTTTGAATTGATGATGGAATCTTAATCAAGTCAGCGCCTTGGACGTAACTTTCCCTTCCATCACTTCCAGCCAAACAAGAATTCATTGTTCGTTCTAGTCCAGCCAATGCCGAACCATCCGAACCAACAAAACCTATTAGGTTTCCAGCGACTGCTCCATAGGAGTAATGCCTGGACTGGCGGGCGTCGAAGTAAACCCAAGGAATATCTAGTTCCCTGATGGTGTTGTAGGTTGAAGCGCTTACTGACTTCTTGAGGTTGGCGTAACGACCTTCGCCTGTCATCTTTTCAAGTATTGACTCTGTGGATATGCGTAAAATTCCAGCAAGTTTTTCGGCGGTTTGTTCTTTCGTGAACGAGATTTTTTGTCCATCGATATCCAGAACAACCGGGCCAACGTTTACTGGATCTATGTTTACATCCCAGGTAATAACCGTTGAGGCTAAAACGTTTCCAGCTGAATCCAGAATCTCCCCACGAACGGCTTTAACCGAACGATTTACCAACATTGAGGATTCAGATTCTTTGTTGATTTCCGCGGCATCAACAACTTGAAAAAAGAAAAGCCGAACACCAAAAAGGAGCAGCGCGAAAATTACAATCGCTGAAAAGACTTTTTGGCGTCTAGCGTTTAAGTCGTTATACACAAAACACCGTGCCTATAAATCAGTGCGTAGGTGAGGCGGGAATTCCGCTACTAGGCAAAACTACTTCGGTATAGCCAGAATTAGACTTTTTGACACTCTGGTTGGTCTTTTCCGTTACTGGAATGTTCATTTTCGTCGAACTGGTATTGGTTGGGTTGCTCTTACTAATCAATGCAGCATTTGCAATTAGGTTTGCCGACACTACACCAGAATCAGAAGCTGAGGCAGGGATGGCTGCACCAAGTACTTTACCGGTGGAAATTTTTAGGAATACAGAATTTGCGTTAACCACCATGCCCAGCGATTTAGCGCTATTAGCCAAATTTTGAGGTGACCGAAGTGAATCAACCTGCTGCTGCAAGATTTGAGTCTTGGTTGCTAATTCTTTTGTTTGATCTTTCAACGATGAGATTGAGTAGATTGCGGTGTTACAAAATGCGCTCACTATTAGATTCAAAATCCAAATAGCAATTAGACCGTAAACAATTCTCTTGGCAACGCTGATTCTGCTCTGCGTTATGACACTGACACGAGCTTGTCTAACAGCTTTGGGTCTTGGCAGCGATTCAACCGGTCGAAGGTGTCTTCTCGGTGCGATTGGTCTGACTAGTGGAATTGCCCTACTGATGCTCATGCTGCGTCCCTTATTTTCTCGGCTGCACGTAAACGCACTGAAGCCGATCTTGGATTGTTTTGAATTTCCTCATCGCTGGCCATTTCTGCGCCGCGAACGAGAAGTCTTAGTGTTGGAGCGTGCTCAGCAAGCTCAATAGGTAAATCAACCGGAGCCGACGATGTGCTGGCTGAGACTAGAGCCTGCTTGACAATTCGATCCTCAAGCGAGTGGTAGGAAAGCACGACGACTCTGCCACCTACGCGCAACGAACTAATTACTGCAGGCAAGGTTTCCGCAAGGATTCCAAGTTCATTGTTAACTTCGATGCGGAGAGCTTGAAATACTCGCTTTGCTGGATGCCCAGAACTTTTACCAGGAATAAAGGGAACAACTTTTCCAATAACCTCGGTCAGTTGCTTGCTACTAACAAATGGTTCACCGTCACGAAGTTGCACTATTTTCTTAGCAATTGGTTTTGCAAATCTTTCCTCACCAAAGGTTTTGAAAATTCTTGTTAAATCTTTTTCGCTGTATTGATTGATTACTTCAGCAGCAGTGATTCCAGCTGTGTTATCCATTCGCATGTCCAGCGGCGCATTTTGCGAATAGGAAAAACCGCGTTCGGTTTTATCAAGTTGCATCGATGAAACACCAAGATCTAAAAGAACCGCGTCAACCAACTTGATGCCTAGGTCTTCTAGGATTTCGGGGATGTCACTGTAAATACCTTGGACAAGATGAACACGATTTGAATAATTCGCTAAACGCTCTTTCGCTAGCTTCAACGCGTTCAAGTCGCGATCGATTCCAACCAGGGTTAGTTTTGGAAAACGTTGAAGAAAAGCCTCGCTGTGTCCAGCGAGGCCAAGTGTTCCGTCAATTAGGACGGCCTTGTCAGATTGGAGTTCTTCTCCGAGAAGTTCAATGCAACGCTCAAGCATTACGGGTTTGTGAAGTTCAGAAATGTTGTTCATCTTCTGCTCAAAGTTCCTAACCACTAAACCCCATCCATTTCCTTGTGGCTTCGGGGAAGATAGCCACCGGGTAAATAGCTGGAGACCAGCGATTAGCAACTAATTGAGATTCACCTCCCCGTCTGTGTAGTTGGCGAAGTCCTGAGCCCCAGCGGCCATCAGTTCAGCAAAGATTTTTGGATTCCAAATTTCAACGTGTCTTCCAACACCTGCTACAACAAGGTCTTTACCGAGCTCAGCCCATTCGCGAAGTTCTGGCGCGATGAGGATGCGACCTTGCCCATCTGGAACTTGCTCGCTGGCCATTCCAAAAAAGTGGCGAGATAGATTGCGTCGGTTCGGTGTTCCAACGACCATGCCTTCAGTAATTGCCGCAGCTTTAGCAAGATATTCGGCACTCGGCATAATGTTCACGCAGTGCTCTTGACCTTTAGTAAGGATTACTCCCCCAGCCAGACGATCTCTGAATTTGGCGGGAAGGATTAGGCGGAACTTGTCATCAAGTTTTGGATAGCTAGTACCGATAAACAACTCGCGATCCTTTCCCTGATGAGTGCCTTAAAGTTATCTCCACAATACACCACTTTCATCCACAGACAAGCACTTTTTGCCCATAAATTACTATTTTGGCGTGTCTTGACCAATAAATGCAAGGGGTAATTTAGTGGAGGAAAAATTTACATTTTGGCCCAAAAATGGCTATTTTTAAGCGAAAAAATGGCCCTAGATGCGGATCTAGGACCAAAAACTAGTTACTGAGGGTTATTTGTTTCTTTCATCCCAACGTTTTTGAAAATAACTTTCACGGTTTTGCTTAGGTTTGGGCTCGATTTTCTCGCTTTTTAGCGCTTTCGAAGACCAATTTTGGCTAACGAAGAATAGCCCAGCCAGCATCAGAATAAAGGCAAGTACTCCTAGCCAAACTGCCTGGATAGTGGTCGAAAACACTAAAAGAACTAGTCCAAATACGACTAAAAGGGAGCCAATGACCAAAAGCCTTGCATATTGAACTCGGCTAACCGGCTGCTCCGGTTTAGCCTTGGTAGTGCCTCCAGTTAGCTGACGCTCCAGCTCTTCAAGCACTTCACGTTCTTTATCACTTAGACCCAATTTGACCTCCGCTTAAATGCTATTGCTTTCCGCCAAGTTAGGCTATTCCAGTGTTAAACAAAGATCAGTTCCTGGTGCAGGTTCAAGCTGAGCTAGACCAGTTTTGCGACCGGCAAGCCAGGGATTTTGATGCCATTTCCCCCGATTTACTGACAGTGGTGGAATTCACGCGCAGCCTATTGCAGGGTGGAAAAAGGTTTCGCGCACTTTTTTGTTACTACTCGTTTTTGAGCTCACTAAATGGACGAACCCCCAGCTCCCAAGAGCTCGAAGGAATAGTAGGCATTTCCGCTGCATTAGAAATGTTTCACGCTGCCGCGTTAGTCCACGACGATCTGCTCGACCAATCAGACACTAGGCGCGGATCTCCCGCGATTCACAAAAGATTTGAGTTTTTGCACACCGAAAGAAATTGGGCAGGAAGTCCAGAACGTTTTGGAGTGGCTGGATCTGTCCTAGTTGGGGATCTTATGCTGGGTTGGTCTAGCGAGATTTTTGGACATGCCTTGTTGTCCTCCAGCGATAAAAACATTGAATCTGCCTGCCGCGATGAATTTAGCTTGATGCGAGTTGAAGTTATGGCGGGACAGTATTTAGATGTCCTCGAAGAAAATGCGGCCGCTACTAGAACCATAAGCGAGTCTGTCGGTCGAGCTGAAAAAGTTATTTTGTATAAAACCGCAAAATACAGCATCGAGGCCCCACTTCGTATTGGCGCGGCATTCGCCGGTGCTGACCAAACAGAGCTTGGCCTTTTTAGTCAATTTGGTATTCCACTTGGTATCGCGTTCCAACTCCGCGATGACATTCTTGGTGTCTTCGGAGATCCGTCAATCACTGGTAAACCCGCAGGAGATGACCTAAGGGAAGGTAAGCGAACTGTTTTGGTGGCCCTGACTAAACAGTCGCTTTCTGAAAAAGCTCCGTCAATGGTTACTACTTTTGAAGAACTGCTTACAAGTCGAAATCTAGATGCGACGCAGATTAATTTTCTGCAAAAACTAATTACCGATTCAGGAGCTTTAGCGAAGACTGAAAAGATGATTATCGAACTAGGCGATCGAGCGCTTGCCACACTTGAACAATCAGTGCTAGATGAATCCGGAAAATCTGCGCTTGTGCTACTAGCTAAGAAAGTTATTGATCGGGACTCTTAGAGCGCGAGCGATTGAGCCAGTCTTCTAACTTCAGATTTTCTTCCGGCAAGAAGCGACTGCATCGGGGTTCCTCTAAGCGAAGGTTCAACGGTGTAGAGCCAATTAATTGCTGAGTCGAGGCTAAAACCAGAATCTAGCAGGACCGAGATTGTCCCTTTGAGTGAATGCAGTGGTTCACCATCAATGATTATTTCTGCTGGTATCGAGAGTTCTCCAGATCGCTTGACAGCGATTAGATGATGTTCCTCGATTAGTCGCTTCACCTTTCCAGGTGGAAGTTTTAGCGCTTCGGCGGCTTGAGAAATGCTAAGCCAATTACTGACTTGGTCCAACGGCTCTGTCACACATTAAGATTGCCACACCCAAGGCAGTTCCGTCTAACTTATCCCCCTTCATGACACCATATTCTTATCCCCAGCCCAAAGGAATGATGACTAAAGACCCTACGCCCGGCTCTCAAGGCGAGACCAAGGGGCGGTTTCACATCTTCCAGAATGGCGAGAATTTGATTGAAATCGCCGTGAGCTATGGGATCGCGATTGAGGATTTTCTAAAACTGAACAATCTGACTGAGCAGAGCATGCTCTTTCCTGGGCAAAAACTCAAAATTCCGGTCAATATTGAGCATTTTAAGGAACCTGAAAATCCAACAAGCCACATCGTGAAAGTTGGAGAGACATTAACATCAATCGCGGAACGATATCGTTTATCTGCTACCGAGTTGCAAAAATTCAACAACCTAACCGGCAACGCCATGATTTTTCCCGGTACGGTACTACGTCTTAGTGCCGAAACTAAACAAGTTAGAAGTTCCTTAGAAAATCCGCCTGTCCACTGCCTTATCCACGGTTACCACAAAGTCAAAGCTGGCGATCAGGTGTCAAGAATCGCAGCATTTCACGGTGTTTCAACGCAAGCGCTACTATCTGCAAACGGTCTTAGTTGGAATGCTTTAGTCACCCCAGGTTCAAAATTAGTGATTCCTATTTCCCATGGCGCATTGGACTGCCCTAGCCTTGTTCAACTTTCTGAAACAGCCAGTGCAATCGCCAACACACTCGTTGAATCGGCTAGAAAAATTGACCTGCCAGAGTTTTCGATCATTATTGCTCTTTGTCTCGAGATGCAGCGCAGCGGACTGCTCCCCGACTTAGGGATTCGCCAGCAGACTGAAAAATTGCTCACTGAGTTAGCCTTAGTAGCAGAGCCAGCTAAGCTCGGCGTGAGGCTCACCTTGGAACAAGTCGGTTATATTGAGCTAGACTCTTGGCAAAAGTTAGCCATGCCAATCTAGTCAACATATTTGACCAGGGTGACCACGAAGGTAACGCCTTCATTGTGCTGGAGCTAGTGCAGGGAATCACCCTGCGTCAAGCCCTAAGCGATCTCGGGCGGCTAGAAGCTGATCAGATTCATCAAGTTTCCAGAGCGATCCTTTCGGCGCTGGCTCAGGCACATTCCAATGGTGTTGTTCATCGTGACCTCAAACCAGAAAATGTGATTCTTGCTGATGACGGACGAATAAAAGTAACCGATTTCGGGTTAGCCAGAGAACTTGGTACCGAAACGGAAACAGGCTCACTGGTTGGAACAGTTGCATATCTTGCACCGGAAGTTATTCGTCGGGGAAAAACAGAAACTGCAAGTGATATCTATAGCTTCGGCATCATGCTCTTTGAGATGTTGACTGGATCACAGCCCTATAAAGGCGATGATGCTATGCAGATTGCTTTTATGCACACCTCACAGCGGGTGCCATCAGCCAAAACCCTTTACTCTGGGGTTTCAGCAAAACTAGATGAACTGATGCTTTGGTGCACCCAGCCAGAAAGCTCCAAACGTCCGCAAAATGCTCAGCAGGTATTAACCTGGCTCGATACCGCTTCAGAGTTGCCTGAAATCGCAAAGACAATAAAGTTACCCGATCAGATAAATTTCACCGAGGTTATTGGCGAATTACCAACGGAAGATAAACCATTTAGCAAGCACAACAAAAAGAATCCCCTAGTCAGGTGGCTGTTGGCGAGTTTGATAACTTTCGGCTTGGGTTCTGGTATTGGCTGGTGGTTTGGCGCAGGACCTGGTGCCCTAGTGGCGGTACCTAATTTGAGTGATAGTACGCAGAGTGAAGCTCGGGCATCACTTGCGGAGATTACCGACTCGATAAAAATTTCCAAAGTATTTAGTAGCAGTTTTGCCGAGGGAACCGTCATCGGTTCCGAACCCAGCGCAGGCATGTTAGTCGCCAAAGGTTCAGAAATAACTTTGCTGATCTCCAAGGGCAAAGAATTAGTAAGCGTTCCAAATATCATCGGTAAGGATTTAGCCACCGCAACTGCCCAACTTATCGGCGCAAGATTAAGTCTTGGAAAAGTGAGCCAATGGTTTAACTCTGAATATCCGATAGGCATTGTTTACGCTTACTCCGGAAGCGATGGCACAGAGTTACCGGTGAGTTCATCAGTTGATGTAAAAGTTTCCCTAGGCGCAATACCTGTTGTTGCAGGCCTTCAGGAAGATATTGCTACAGCGGCACTTGAAGCTGCCGGCCTTAGTGTCAGAGCAACGGAATTGCAGTTCTCAAGCACGGTGACAAAAGGTCAAGTAATTGCTGTGGTTCCTGATGAACCAGAGGTTGGCAAGGGTTCAAGTGTGAAACTGGTGATTAGCAAAGGCGCTGAAACAGTCAAGATGCCTGCTGTCCGCGGAGAAACAATTTTGGCCGCTAAATCTCTACTTGAATCTCTTGGATTGAAAGTTGTGATTGACACTAAGTGGCTAAGTAAAGATTATGGAATCAAGAAAGTTACCGGAGCTTCTGAATCGGTTGGGACAACACTTCGAGTCGGTGAAACAGTAATTATTCGTTCTCGGTAATTTAGCGGGCAGAGAGCTCTTCAGCTACCAGGAAGGCTAATTCAAGCGACTGCGAATGGTTCAATCTAGGATCACACACAGTTTCGTAGCGAGTTTCCAGAGTTTTTTCATCAATCTGTTCTGAACCGCCAAGACATTCAGCCACATCGTCACCGGTTAGCTCAACATGTAAACCGCCAGGGAAAGTTCCCAATGAACGGTGCACTTCAAAGAATCCCCGAACTTCATCCAAAACATCATCAAATCTTCTTGATTTGTAGCCATTTGCCGTGGTTATGCCATTGCCATGCATTGGGTCACTAATCCAAAGTGGCAAAGCTCCGGCATCTTTTACCGCTTCGATTAGAGCAGGTAATTTCTCTCTTACTTTGCCTGCTCCCATTCGGGTTATGAAGGTAAGCCGCCCTGGTTCGCGCTTAGGATCTAGTTTCTCAATTAGGCCCAGCACATCAGAAACAGAAGTGTCCGGGCCTAGTTTTACGCCTAGCGGGTTTCTCACCTTAGCGAAGAAATCCACATGCGCGCCATCTAATTGTCTGGTTCTTTCACCGATCCAAATAAAGTGTGCACTGGTGTCGTATGGAGTCCCAGTTCGTGAGTCAATCCTGGTTAGTGGTCTTTCATAATCAAAAAGTAGACCCTCGTGGCTGGTATAAAACTCTGTTGTCTTAAGCTCACTGAAATCAGCACCACAGGCTGCCATAAACCTAATTGCCTTATCAATATCTCTGGCCATTACCTCATATCTGGAATTAGCCGGATTATCGATAAACCCCTTATTCCATTCATGCACAGAACGAAGATCTGCAAAGCCACCCATTGTGAAAGCTCTGATCAAATTCAGTGTTGAAGCGGAGGTGTTATAGGCCTGCAACAGTCGTTTTGGGTTTGC
This sequence comes from Actinomycetota bacterium, assembly GCA_010028615.1. Lineage (GTDB taxonomy): Bacteria > Actinomycetota > Actinomycetes > Actinomycetales > Microbacteriaceae > Rhodoluna. The sequence continues at coordinate 8,060 of RHAS01000001.1, read as the reverse complement.
GGTTCGAGCCTCAGCGGTAAATTCATATGCATTAACTGCATCTCCCCGGTAAGCCGGAAGGGTGACCCCGTCGCGAGTTTCAAAATCGGAAGATCTCGGCTTTGCAAACTGCCCAGCCATTCGCCCCATCTTGATTACCGGCATAGAAGCGCCGTAGGTTAGGACAACCGCCATCTGCAAAACAGTTTTGATTCTTGCTCGAATTCGATCGGCAGTGGCGTCAACAAAAGTTTCGGCACAGTCTCCACCTTGTAGTAAAAAGGCGTTACCAGATGCTGCCTGAGCTAAGCGCTGTTTCAAAATGTCTACTTCACCAGCAAAAACAAGTGGCGGATATTTAGAAAGCGTCGCTTTGACATTTTCTAGAACCTCCCCGCTAGGCCAGGTAGGTTGCTGGGCAGCAGGCAGGGATATGTAACTGTCCAGCTCCTTGAGCAATGCAGCAGTAACCTCTGGGTTTAAATTATTAGTTGCCAAGATACCTTCTCGCCTTCTAGCGACGCTTCTCTTTTAGCGTCGAGGCATAAACATCAATGTATTCTTGCCCACTTAGTTTCATCAACTCATAGATGATTTCATCTGTAACAGCACGTAACACCAAGCGATCGCCCTCCATGCCGGCAAAACGAGAGAAATCTAGCGGCTCACCAACAACCACCCCAATCCGGCGGATTCTGGGAAGCTTTCGGCCAATTGGCTGAACTTTTTCAGTGTCAATCATGGCAACAGGAAACACCGGTACCTTCGCTTCAAGAACCATTCGAGCGATTCCAGTTCTTCCTCTAAACAAACGACCATCTGGAGATCTGGTGCCCTCGGGATAAATACCTAGCAGTTGACCTTGGCCAAGTACTTGAAGACCGGTGTTGAGTGCTGCCTCTGAAGCTTTACCACCGCTTCGATCAATCGGTAGTTGACCAGTGCCTTTGAAAAACCAGCGACTGAGTGTTCCCTTAATTCCTTTGCCGGTGAAGTATTCGCTTTTTGCAAGAAATACAACTGGTCTTCTGAGCATCAAGGGCAAGAAGATTGAGTCAGAAAAAGAAAGGTGGTTGCTAGCTAGAATCGCTGCGCCATCGGCGGGAATTCTTTCCGCTCCCCTAACCCAGGGTCTAAAGAGGACTTTTAGTAGTGGACCAAGAAATATGTGTTTCAACAAGAAATACCACATGAAAATCCTCCCTTCGAAAAGAATATTGGTGAAGTAAAAGTTTACCTTGAAGCAAAAAACTCTCTTGCGAGATCGGCTGCTCCAACTGAACCGGCATCGTTGACTAATTCAGCGGTAACTAGGCGCAGTTCGGGTCTAAATCCACTTGCTGGCAGGTTCTCCAGATAACTTCGATGCATTGGCGCTAATAGAATTTCGCCTAAAACGCTAAGGCCACCACCGATAACGACGATCTCAGGATCCAGCAAGGCAACGATTGAGGCTAGTGCTTTGCCCAGATCTGTAGCGAGATCTTCGACTAGGCCAATCGCTCCTTCATCGGCTTCTTGGATTGCTTGATAAACCTGTTGGCCTGTCAGGGAGGCTGGGTCACTAACTAGACTTCGCAAATAAGCACCCTGTGGCGAATCACTGGCAGCTAATTCTCTTGCACTGTTTAGAAGCGCTGTTCCAGAACCATACTGTTCTAAACAACCGCGCTGACCACAACCGCACTCTCGGCCATCTGGAACAAAGCGCATGTGTCCAAATTCGGCTCCAATTCCAAAGCCACCTCGGTAGAGTTTTCCATCGGCTACGATGGCACCGCCAACACCTGTGCCAAGCGTGAGCATCACCATGTTTTTTGTGCCTCGGCCTGCACCAAACCGATATTCGGCCCAGCCAGCGGCATTCGCATCATTCTCAATTACTACAGGAAGGCCTAGCTTGCTTTCCAATTTGGCCTTGAGCGGCTCATTTCGCCAACTTAGATTTGGCGCGTAGATGACTTCTGACCTGTTCGAATCTATAAAGCCAGCTGCTGCAACACCTACTGCAGCAACTTCTCTGCTGTCCGCCAATTTCCTAACCAATTCGAGCACGGCATCAAACAGTGCTTCTGGATCAGTGGCTGGAGTTGGAATTTTCTCGGAGGCAAGGACCTGGTCATGACTATCGAGTAGCACACCCGCGATTTTGGTGCCACCAATGTCGATGCCTACTGAATACATGATTTTTGTCCTTGAAACGGCTAACTTCCCCATTTTACAGCCTTGAGCTGTGGTCGAGTAAGTTATTTTGGATTGGACCGTTATATAGGTAGAGTTATGAAAAGTCCATCGCAGTGCTAACAGGAGGCTATCTTGAAGGTTTTCGAAGTTCCACCCTTGGTCCAGTCAGATCTAAAAACCAACATTACTGACTTACTCATAGACCGTGTGAAAAAAGACCCAAAATTACCGCTAATGGCGAAGCAGACCGAACCAAATGTGTGGACAAATGTATCTGCAGCAGACTATCTTGAAGAAGTTAAATCACTAGCGAAGGGCTTTATTGCCGCTGGTATTGAACCAGGTCAACGCGTTGGCCTGATGAGCAAAACTCGATACGAGTGGGCTCTTTGTGATTTCGCCTTATGGTTTGCCGGAGCTGTGTCGGTGCCAATTTATGAAAGCTCAGCACCAAGCCAAATCGAATGGATTCTTAGTGACTCAGGAGCTGTAGCTTGCATCTTTGAAACACCTGATTTGGAAAAACTGTTCCAGACGGTAAAGAAATCTCTTCCAGATGTGAAGAAGACCTGGTTGATCGAAAGTTCAAATCTTAGCGATCTAGTTGCATCAGGATCGAAAATTACCAATGAAGTGCTCGAAGCTAGACGAACATCTGCAAATCTAGATTCGCTGGCAACAATCATCTATACATCCGGTACCACTGGAAAACCTAAGGGCTGCGAGCTTTTGCATCGAGGTTTTGTTGATCTTTGCAAAAACGCTGAGGCAGTTTTACCTGATGTTGTCTGCCCAGGTGGATCAACACTGCTATTCCTACCTATGGCGCACGTGTTTGCTCGCTTTGTTTCGGTGCTTTGTGCATCCGGTGGTGTTCAGGTTGGTCACCAGCCAGATGCAAAGAACGTCGCACCAGCGATGCAGAGTTTCCACCCAACATTCCTATTGGCCGTGCCAAGAGTGTTCGAAAAAGTTTATAACTCTGCCGAGCAACGTGCAGAGTCAGGTGGTAAGGGCAAGATATTCCGTGCTGCCGCAGAAACCGCAGTTGCTTGGTCAACTGCTCTAGATTCTCCAAAAGGTCCTTCCTTCGGGTTAAACCTGAAGCACAAGGTTTTCGACGCACTTGTTTACAAGAAACTTCGTGCTGCTATGGGTGGTCGAGTCAAATATGCAATTAGCGGTGGTGGTCCACTTGGTGCCAGACTTGGCCACTTCTACAGAGCAATTGGACTTATCGTTCTCGAAGGCTACGGACTTACCGAAACTACAGCGCCAGTCACCATTGGTAGACCAGGCAACGTGAAAATTGGTAAAGTCGGCTTCGCTCTGCCTGGTTGTGCTGTAAAAATCGCTGACGATGGTGAGATCTGGCTAAAGGGCTCAAACACCTTGAAGGGCTACTGGAAGAACCCATCGGCTACCAAATCAACTTTTGAGGGCGAATGGTTCAAGTCCGGTGACATTGGAACTCTAGATGACGATGGCTTCTTGAGCATTACTGGTCGAAAGAAAGAGTTGATCATTACTGCCGGTGGAAAGAATGTTGCTCCAGCACAACTAGAAGACCCACTTCGCGCCAACCCGCTGATTAGCCAAGCTGTTGTCATCGGAGACGCAAAGCCATTTGTTTCAGCACTGGTCTCCATTGACGAGGAGATGCTTCCGCTTTGGCTGGAGAATAACGGCATCAAGGAACCTATGAGCCTTGACCAGGCTAGAGAAAACCCACTGGTGCTTGCTGAAATTTCTAAGGCAATTGAGAACGTAAACAAGGACTTCTCTACTGCTGAATCAATCAGAAAGTTCTCGGTTTTGCCTGAAGATTTGACCGAAAAGAGTGGCCACCTAACTCCGTCACTCAAGATCAAACGATCTGTAGTAACTGAGGACTACGCACACCTGATTGATGACATCTATGCTGACAGCGCTAAATCAACCTGTCACAACATTGGTGATTACAAGATCTAGCGTAAAAACCAGTCAGTTTCACGTAGGGCAGCCATTGCTGCCCTACGTTCTTCTGGGCTAAGTCTGTCCAAATAAACCAAACCATTTAGATGATCTAGTTCATGTTGCAATGCTTGCGCAAGCACTCCGGTGCCACTGACTGTAACCTGACTTCCATCTAAAAGGTATCCGGTAATTGAAGCTTCTGGATAGCGAAGAGTGCTGTGCCAAAGTCCTGGTAATGACAAACATCCTTCATCCACTAATTCGGGTTCACCCGAAACGATTAGGTTTTCTGGATTTAGTAGATAACCAGTTTGATTCTCAGCGTTATAACTAAAAGCACGAAGTGAAATTCCAATTTGATTTGCCGCTACCCCAGCCCGTCCCGCCACCAAAGTAGTGGTATCCATTAGATCGTCAACTAAGCCTGAGATGGCGGCATTGAAATCTTTTATTGGATCGCAAACAGTCTTAAGAACAGGATCGCCATAGAGGCGTATCTGACGAACGCTCATCGACTAATTGGGCTTCGCTAATCCCTCAACCACCAGGGCGGCTAATTCTCTAGCCGCTGCCTTAGTGTTTTTATCAAGTTGATCGAACTTAATAACCGATCCAGCTGCAAGAGCTGCATCATAAGGAATTTTTACAACTGCGCGAACACGTGATTTGAAGTGGGCTTCAATCTCAACCAACTTAACTAGGTTTGTCGCTTGAGTTGCTGTGTTGAGAGCGACAACCGCTTGGCGAACCAAATCGCCAAAACCATTAGCTTCAAGCCAGGTCAATGTCTCAGAGGCCAGCCTTGCTTCGTCAACCGATCCACCGGAAACGATTACCAGTCCATTAGCTCGCTGCAGAGTCGGTCTCATCACCGAGTGAACAATGCCGGTACCGCAGTCGGTAAGCACAACGGAATAGTATCTTGCCGCCATGTCGGCAACGACGTTGTAATCCCCCTCATCAAAAGCTTCGGAAAGCATTGGGTCACTGTCGGATGCCAACACGTGCAATCTGGTCACATCTCTAGATACCATCGTCGCAAAATCAGTAAAGCCATCGATTGCAGCAGCGCGGTTAACAACATCTCGAACGGTAAACCTTGTTGACTTACTTACTCGCTCGGCTAATGTTCCACGGTCAGGGTTTGCATCAATAGCGATGACACGATCTTCGCGAACTAACGCCATAGCCATACCCAAAAGCGTGGTCACAGTAGTCTTTCCGACTCCACCTTTGCGGGTTAGCACCGGCACAAATCTAGCTCCACCTTCGAGCACTGCCCCGATACGAGCATCAACAGCTTTACGCTCTCTTACCCGAAGAGAGTCACCAAGGTTTACAGTCTTGAACGTCAAGAAGTAGAAGAATCTTCTGAAGCCAGCTTCAGGTGCAGGACGGTTTTTGGAAGTAACGTCGATTAGACGATCTGCGGTTAACATCGCTGCTGGCTCAGGTTGTTCGAAAACATCGCCACGAAGCGAATCACGTCTAGAGTAGCCAGCTTGGCTATTCGCTAAAACGTCGGTCTCAGCAGCACCGCCAGTGGTAACGATTGCGGTTGATTCAGTAACCACTTTGATTGAGGCTGTGGTTGGGCTTAGATCAACTGTTCCTGCGTCAAGGACAACCTCGGATAGATCGGCCGGTTCTGGCTTCTCGTTACCGCGACGACGGGAAAAACGTTTTTCTGACTTCTCTGACACGCCTAAAAAATCCTTCGTGTTTCAGGTTGGCAATACGCCAACGCAATCTCTACTCAGGTAAGTCTATTCGCTAGTTAGGCGACACGATTAGTATCAGATCGCCAGATTCGACTGATTGAGTCTTGGAAATGGCTATTTTTGAGACTTTTCCAGCCATATTTGCGGTAATTGTTGCCTCCATTTTCATGGCTTCGATGGTAGCAACAGGCTGTCCAGGCTCAACCAGAGCACCTTCGGCAACTAGCAGGGTTACTACACCAGCAAATGGTGCTGCCACTTCGGCAGCATCGTTTAGGTTCGCCTTGACTGCCGAAACCACGTTCACCGCCACATTTCTGTCCCTAACCAGCATCGGCCGGAGCTGGCCATTTAGCGTGGTCATTACTGTTCGGAATCCTTTGGTGTCCGCATTGGAAATCGCCTCTAGCCCGATGAACAGCCTGACGCCCTTAGCAATTTCAACCACATGCTCATGCCCTGATTCCAGTCCATAGAGATAGTCCAAGGTCTCCACAGGGTCAAGATTTGAATACTGTGCTCGGAATTTTTCAAATTCGGCATTGGGAACTGGGAATAACAGTCGATTAAGCGTTTGTCTTTTAGCCTTTGAATCAGTCGATTCCAGAATTTCAATATCTTCTTGCACCAGCTTGGTTTCGGTCAACTTGATCTCTCGGCCAGCTAAAACTTTGCTGCGGAATGGTTCTGGCCAACCGCCTGGCAGATCACCTAACTCACCTGCCATAAAACGCACCACAGAATCAGGAATGTCGTAGTTCTGCGGATTTGCCTCAAAATCATCTGGGTTAGCGTTTACGGCCACCAGGTGTAGGGCCAGATCGCCGACAACTTTAGATGATGGGGTAACTTTTGGTGGCCTACCCAGAATCTGATTTGCTGCAGCATACATATCTTCAACGCGTTCAAACTGATTACCTAGACCCAGGGAAATTGCTTGCTGACGAAGATTACTTAGCTGACCGCCAGGAATCTCATGTTTATACACTCGACCAGTTGGGCCTGGAAGTCCCGATTCGAAAGGTGCATAGACATTGCGAACTGCTTCCCAGTATGGTTCCAGCATGGTCATCGCGGAAAGTGCAATACCTGGATCGCGATCTGTGTTCTCGAGAGCCGCAATCAAAGCAGAGGCCGAGGGCTGCGACGTCGTTCCAGCCATCGGAGCTGAGGCAACATCAACAGCATCTACTCCAGCATCAATTGCTGCCATCAAAGTAGCCAGTTGTCCACCAGCGGTGTCATGGGTGTGTAGGTGAACTGGTAAATCAAAGTTCTCTCTAAGTGCTGAAACCAGTTTGACCGCGGCTTGAGGTCTAAGTAGTCCAGCCATGTCTTTAATTGCAAAAATGTGTGCTCCGGATTTAGCAATCTGCTCGGCTAATTTCAGGTAGTAGTCGAGAGTGTAAAGATCTTCGCTCGGGCTAAGTAGATCGCCGGTATAGCAAATGCCGACTTCGGCAACAGCAGTGCCAGTTTCTAGAACCGCATCGATGGCAGGTCTCATTTGGGAAATGTCGTTGAGTGCATCAAAGATTCTAAAGATGTCAATTCCACCCGAGGCGGCCTCTGCGACAAAAGATTTAGTGACTATTTCTGGATAAGGGGTGTAGCCAACTGTGTTTCGACCTCTCAACAACATCTGCAAACAGATATTTGGCATCGCTTTGCGAAGTTGTTCTAATCTCTCCCAGGGGTCCTCCCCGAGAAATCTCAAAGCGACATCGTAAGTTGCTCCACCCCACGCTTCCACCGATAAAAGTGTTGGAAGTAATCGGGCTTGATATGGCGCGATCTGAACCAAATCACGGGTTCTGACTCTAGTAGCTAGCAGTGATTGGTGAGCATCTCTAAATGTAGTATCGGTGATAGCAACCTTCTGGTCAGCACGCAATAATTCAGCAAATCGCTTAGCCCCAACTTCTAAAAGTAAATCCCTACTCCCAGGCAAAATCGGTGTTGATAAATCTAACGCGGGCAGTTTCAAGGCTGGGCTGACTAGGTTACCGCGAACACCATAGGGTTGATTCACCGTGACATCGGCTAGCCAACTAAGGATTTTGGTACCACGATCTTGTGAAGGATATGAGTTTAGAAGCTGTGGACGCTCATCGATAAAAGAGGTAGTCACCTCACCGCGTGCAAAACTCTCATCGGCTAGCACCCCTTGAAGGAAGGCGATGTTTGTAGCCACTCCTCTAATTCGGAATTCAGCCAGCG